>VSNO01000239.1 GCA_009774375.1 Lachnospiraceae bacterium | reverse complement strand
AAACATTGATCTTACAATACGTGTACTAATTAATCAATGATGTGGTTGGAATTAGCTTACGGGAATTACGGTTTATTTTATTGCAATGCCTTTGCCGTTCCTATTGTTGCTAATGGAACAGCAGTGATCCGCTATTTCAAAGGGTGCTTCCAAAAAGAATTGGTATCGTTTCTTGTTATACATCCTGGAATATTCCGATGTTTCCCACACCTGCCGCCTGGGCCTTATATGTCCTGCTAATGTTAGACAAGGACTAAAATCCCGCAAAGATCGCCTGCCTTTTCCGCTATCTGCTTAATCGTCGCCATCTGTTTCCCCCATTTTTCTCCCGCTCACAGCGACACCGTAAGCCGCGTCCACATGGATCTCATAAACCTTTCTATAGGATGTACCATTCATCAAAAAGCCCGTGACCGCCATATCTTCAAGCCCTGTCTGTGACATCACGTTGACGACATTTTTGCCCGCAGATTCGTCTACCCACATCATGACCGGCGTTCCTTCCAGCGTGCCGAGCGCATCATTTACCATTTCAGCCGCACTGCCCTCGCCTTCAAAATGCAGATAATTACACACATTGATGTTGCTCGTATCCCACAGGGTCTTTTCGTATCTGTCCATCACACCGTCATTGTTCAGATCGCACTGATACTCCGCGTAGCCGGACAATTTTTCCTCGGCGGTGCCCAGACAGTTCGCCGTATCCTCATAGGTCTCCTTATAGGTAAGGCTGTCCGCGGCAAGATGCTGCGCATAAGGTCTGTATCTGTCCGATGTGCAGTACGCAAGTGTTGTCTCATACTGTTCCGGAACCAGCATGAGATCCGCCCGTTCGACGCATACCCCCTCCTCATAGCACATGATGCTGATGCCATTGTAGATTTTTTTCTCATAGTCAAAGAGCGTGCGGAACAGATAATTCCTGCCATCATATGAAAGTATGCCAAACTCCTCCCGCACGGAGGGATATACATCCGTCCGTCGAAACGTACCGTCCGCCTGTCCCTGATAAAAGACAAAATCCACCGCCCCGTCACTCCCGCCATAGCTTTCCCGCGCTATGATATCCATCATACCGTCATTGTCCCCGTCCGCCGTGATCATGAGATAGGCTCCCGACCAACTCTTTTCGATAACCGTCTGGCGCATATCTGTGCTGTCCCTCGCGATGGCCAGAACCTCCTCCCCGGACAGCTCCCGGTCATTGACCATCGGCTTTAAGTTCTCCAGTTCGGTGCCGTCGAGCATCGCGCCCTCAACTTGATCCAGTAATCCCTGCGGAATGTATGTCATATCTTCCTTGCTGTAATTGATAGTATGAAAACACGAAAAAGCGTCCGCCGGAGCCAGCTTATCATAAAACTGTGCAAACAGCGCCTGCACGTTGGCGCTGCCATCACTGTACTCCTCCTGTCTGACGCTCTGCTCAAACAGCTTTCTTCCGAAAACCATATCATACGCCTGCAAATTCACCACATCCGCCCGAACCTGCGCCTCGCACTCACGTTTCTTGACCAGTTCATCGCCCTCCCACTGCCAGAGGGATTCCACCTTATTAACATCGTTCCAGTCTGCCGGTTTCGGATCCACATAGTCATATACATATCCCAGAATTGTCTCCGTATCTGGAAAATACACCTGGTATGGCAGCGACAAAAACTCCCCTGAAACCTGCGCTTTCCCGTATTTCTTTTCATCGGGATTCCATAAGTAAATCGCGTCACTGGACGCAATGATATCCGTGTATCCGTCAAAATTGCAGTCCTTATATGTGATCCACTCATCGAACGCCCTCTCAACCGGGTGAAGCTCGATCCTTTGATAAACGGCGGCCTCGTCCAAACTGCGCCCGGCCAAATCGTCATCCCGAATCAGCGACAGCCACCGCCTGCCGTCCCCGCCTGACTCTGTATAGCGGAGCGCCACAAAAGAATCTTCCCCTATGTGAAGCATGTCAAAAAAAGTAATCCGTGTATTGTTAAATCTGGAACCAACCTCCTGCCCGTCATCCCAGCGGACAGCCTTGTCATCGATCAGTCCGCCAAAAACGTACTTGCACTCGTATTTCAGTTCTTCTACAATATAGATGTCCTCCCCGCGGTTTAGTATATATCCATTTTTGTCCCCGTTGGTATATGTAAATACGTTAATATTTTCGTCCCTGTCGCGGTAGACATATCGAAGGGTGGTATCCGGCAGCAGATCCAGGAGCGCGCCCGTCATTGCCCACATTCCCATGTCATCCGCCCTGTAATGGGTGATCCATACCCTTGGCGGCAAGGGATTATCGCCATATCCTTCCAGGTCAATCACGTCCCCCGTATACTGCTCCTTCATCCAGGGATTCTGCAGACTGGCAGTCACACCATCTGGCAGGTCTATGACAAGATTTCCATAGTACACCCTGTTTCCCGCCGTCTGCATCGGCGTGACGATCTCTGTCAGCGCGTCGGCGGACACCTTCACATCACCGCCGCGCGGCAGTACACCCTCCGGATTGCCGCCCTTTAGCGCATGGCTCCCCGCCAGAGCGATCAGCAGCAATTTCATAAACACTTTTATCGATTCATTCATGCTTTTCCCTCCACAAAATGACAATTTGACATCATTTTACATGGAAAATGCATCAAAGTTGCATCATCGAACTTTAGAAAACAGCCACGGGGCGGCTGCCATTTCCCGAATAGGGGACTACAGCCGCCGAAATGATCTCCTGCTGCACGTTGGATTCTTCCGAATCCCCGTCCAGTTCATCTTCGCCTGGCTGCGGCTCCACCGCTATCGGGTCATCATCATAGACCGCCGAGCCGTCATCCTCCATCTGATGCACCTCTGCGGAATTGGCGGTACGGAATATTTATGCCTTAATATCAAAACTGCCCCCTGTGGATGGTGAGGTGCCAGATACCGCTGCAACAATATTCTGTGTAATGCTTTTCACATCCGTGCCAGTAGCAGATACCTTGTACGTTCCTTCCGTCAGTTTTTCTATATGCTCTTTTCTTTCTGCCCGCCGTTCCGCTGCTTTTTCTTCTAAATTTTTTCTCTCCTCACGCTTTTTTTCTAATCTTTCTTTCTGCCTTTTTTTCGTATTCAGTATGGATGCACTTTGTTTTGAGCCGCTGGTTCTTGTTGAACCACTACAGGAGCATTGCATACTTCCATCTGCATTGATCCTCACAGCAAACCCATGTATCTCAATACCGTCACTTTTTGCCCTTGCAAACATCTGCTCATGCGCTGCTGGTATACCCGCTATGTCATTCTCAATTTTTCTTGCAAAATCCGGATCACCTGCCATTTTTCTCAGGCAGTCATTGGAGAGATTCAAAACGATGTTATTTTTATCGCCACTTGCAATTCCCCTGCTCGAATTAATATTTATCTGCGGAAATTTCTTGCATAATTGTTCATAGTATTCCTGTGCCCTAGCTTTACTGCTTGTCTTTACCTCCCTTGTTGCATCACTACCAGACTTCTTCATAGTATCGGTGTAATTTGCCGCATAGTTACTGTAATCGCTTGTAATCTCCATTGTCATAATCTTTACCCTCCTTCAAAAAAATATTACCTGCGGCCCCTCTGTCATCCGGAGCCGCCCTTGCCCCTTGCGGTAAGTCCGGGCATGATGCCCTTCATTAACCAGGCAGCGTATCTCCGCCTGCCGCTGTTTCAGTCATGACATTTGCATCATAAGCATTGGATGCCGCCGCCATCTGCCTTTCACCAGCCCTTGCCTTTGCCAGCCTGCTTCTCTCCTGCTCCGCCTTTGCAGCCTTTTCATTCAACAGTTCCTGCTGCTGTATCTTAGCCTGCGCCCGCTTTTCCAGATATTCTTCCAGCAGTTCCTTACTTTCCCCACCTCCCCTGCTGCAGCATTACCGTCACATGGAATACATCCCCTTTCACTTTTATGTTTACACCGCCAAAATACCTCTCTGCAATATCCCGCACGTTTTCAAGCCCTATCCCATGCTCCATAATGATTCCCGGCAGGATACTCTGTTTCGTTGTAGGCGGGAGTGAACTGCCTTTGCTTATAGGAACAGCGTCATCAAAGCTATTTTCTACATTCAGCAGCAGAAACTGCTTCTTTCGCTTTAATGTAAGACGTATAAATCCTTTTCCCGGTTCCAGTTTCTCGCAGGCTTCAATAGCATTATCCAAAAGATTGTTCAGGATGATTCCCATATCAAACACAGGAATTTCCCCGCCATACCGGAAATCTGCATCAAACCGGATTCCTGCCTTTTACGCCATGCGGCATTTGTCATTGATGATGACATCCGTTAC
>VSNO01000238.1 GCA_009774375.1 Lachnospiraceae bacterium | reverse complement strand
GGAAGTGTTTTCTGCCATGTTCCAGGGATACTGCCTGCAGTATTTCTTTGGGAGTTTTCTGGAAAGCAGGATACGGAGACGCCATGCGGGATTATGGACTGTATTTTTGTATGCTGTGCTGAAATTAGGCATGGATTTGATTCTGCCCTCAGATCATGGGAGCGTAAGGATTTTTATAAAACTTGCACTGACCTTGTGCATCCTGACCGTTCTTGTAGTGTGCTGCTACAGGGCGGCTGGAAAAATAAAGGTTTTCCTTGTGGCTGCTTTCCTTGCGGCAGGCGAGTTCAGCTTTTTTCTGGCATATAATGTCTGCTGGCTGGGGAATAATCTTTATTCCGTATGGATGTGGTGTCTGGAAAAAGGATATATTGCATCAGTTGACATTTTTAACGGATTATTGGAAGCCACCACATTGGGGATATCAGCGACAATGCATATCATTTCCATAGTGATACTGTTTGTTTCCCTAAAAAGCATTGTAAGGAGTTTCAGGGAAAAGGATTATGCCATTCGCCGGATGGAATTATTATTTATTTTAGCACCCAGCATGACGGCGGTGTTTATCTGCACATTACTGCGTATGGTTTTAGTCACGATAGAGGATGGAATCCCAGCATCCTTATACGACAGATATCCGTCATTGACAGTTATGGTGTCGGTTGTCCTTTTGCTGTCTTTTCTTTCCATTCTGTTCGGAGTAAAACTTTTTCAGGACATGATCTGTTGGAACAGGGAAAAAAGCAGCCGCATTATTCTGGAAAAACAGGTCAGCAGCCTGCAGGAGCATATGGGGGAGATGGAGCGCGTCTATTCCGGGATACGGGGGATGCGGCATGACATGAAGAATACGATCTCCGTCATCATGCAGCTTGCGGCGGGGAAAGAGGAAGGACTGCAGGCATATCTGGAGGAACTGAGCCGGACGATGGACAGACTGGAATTCCGCTTTCAGACAGGGAATACGGTGGTGGATACCCTGCTGAATATGAAATACCATGAGATTATAGGCACGGTGCCGGATCTGCGGATGGATGTGGAAGGGCTGCAGTTCCCTGAAAAGCTGTTCATCCAAAGCTATGATATCGGCATTATTTTAGGGAATGCGCTGGATAACGCAATAGAGGCGTGCCGGAAACTGAAAGCGAAAGAACCGGGTGCGGAAGCCTTTATCCGCATCAGTTCCTTTCAAAAGAGGGAGCTGTTTTTCCTGAAAGTGGAGAACAGCTTTGACGGGAGGGTGGTGAGGAAACCGCGGAATGAGTTCCCCGTGACGGACAAGGCGGACAGGGAGAACCATGGGATAGGGCTTATGAACATCAAAAGCACGGCGGAGAAATACCAGGGAACAATGGATTTTAAGGTAAACGGCAGGGTGTTCATCCTGTCGGTGATGATGAAAAATGAAAAGGAGGAGAAGTGAAAATGGATTTCGGAGTGACAGGTAAATTGGGAGGGTGCTATCTGGCGGAGCAGTACCGGAAGAGTGCGGCGGCTGATAAAAATGGAGGCGTGAGTTTTGCGGAGCTTGCGGCGGCAAAGGCGGCAGGGCAGTCAGAGGTATCGGGAATGAGTTTCAAGGATATGTGGCAGGCGAGGTTTCCCGGTGCCTATTATCATGTAATGGATGGTTCTGAGATATCGCAGGGCACATGGGATAGAAATGACTTTCCGTTTGAACGGTTCTTTTCCGACCGTGTTGACGAATCCATCCTGAACTGGACGCCATCCGGGGCAGAGCCACCGGCCGGTAATTCGGAAGTGCAGTCAAGATGGAGCTCTGCGGCGGGGTAAGAAAGCAGTCATTGTACCTCCTGCTTTGGATGAAAAGATGAAAAATGATCCTGAACTTGCGAAGCGTGTGATGGCAACTGTTGAAAATTTCATTTCCACATATCCGGCAACACCGGGCTGCTCTTATCTGATTGAATTGGATGAAAATGGAGGGATATCCAAATACCGCGTGACCAGCCCCGGACAGATTACTGTTTCATCATCAGAATTTGTGGAGGCCCGCAGAGCAAGGGAAGCAAAACATGCAGAATATGAAAGGCTGGCGGAGGAAGCTGCCCTGAAACGCAGGCTGATGGAAGATCATGCCTGGACTTACCGCAAGGGGGCATGGGCGGCTCTGAATGACGGAGGGGCCGCAGGTAAGATTTTTTGAAGAAGGATGATATTTATGCCAATGAATGTAAACGGAATAATCAATGGCTCTTATGTGCCCGTTCAAAAAGGGAGAGTCCCCAAATTAAGAAATGGGTCATCCAATTTTCAGAACAGCTTTAACGGAGTCCATACTCTGGTGATGGGCGGTCTGTGTTCAAGAGGATTGGCCGATGGCGGCTGTGTCACGGTTTATAAAGCAGAGGGGTATAGTGCCGAAAATCCAATCATGCGGGCTATAGATATAATCTTTCCCCCTTATTCCGTGGGTAAGATAAACAGTAAATAAGTAGGAGGATGATATTATGGCAATTTCAGGAGTTGGAAGTAACTACGGCAATGTGTATGGGAGTGCATACGCAGCACAGAAAAATGAGGCAGTGAAGAAAACAGAAACAAAGGAAGCCGCCCCTGCACAGGCGAAGAACACAGGGACAGACAGCGTATTGGATTATTATTCCTACCTGCAGAAGAACTATGACTGTGTAAAAAATGGCAGCGTGGCGATTTCGGACTCTTATCTGAAAGAGTGTGCAAGGAACCCGGAAAAGGCGAAAGAGCTGGAAGAAAGCCTTGCTTACTTCAAAGAAGGATATGAAAACGGCCTTAAGAGCACCCAGGCAAACGCAAGGGCTATCGGTGCGAGGGTGGTGAACTATTCGGAGAGCTGGAGCATCGACAGCACGGGGAATATAACGATGATGGCGTCCACCACGGTGACTTCCGACAGCGGGGTAAAAGGCTGGAAGGAACTGGCAGAGGAACGGGAGGAAAAATTAAAAGAGAAGAAAGAACAGGAACGCATCGAGGAAAAGAGAAAGGAGCAGAAGAAACAGGAAGAAGAACGGATGGAAAAGATACAGGTTTCGGCGCAGCCGGTGACCGTCATATCGGATGCATACCATAAGCCTGTTGACATCAAGGCATAAGGAGATATTGTTTACACCCTATTCGGCAGAGGCGCAAAAACCATGCGCCCCTGCCGTGGGTAATTTGGAAGGATGTGAAGGTCGGTATGGAATTTGACCGGAGAAGTTAGGAGATTTGGTGTTTTGGTGGGATAGGAGAAAAAGAATTCACGCTATCGACGTTAGACAATATGCCGTTTTTTACGATATAAAAAGTGAAAGCCGGAGGATGTGGATTTTATAAAAATTGCAATCTGTGATGATGAAAAGAATATAAGGGCCTACTTAGCCTCTCTGGTCAGGAAGCAGGGGAGGGAGTGTGAAATTGCAGAGTATGTGTCTGCGGACGAATACTTGCTGGATCAAACAGAGCATGACCTGCTGTTCTTAGATATAGAGCCTGCTGGAGATGGCCCCGGTATGGACGGGATGGAACTGGCAAGGCGGATAGGAGAAAAAGAAGTCTTTTGTGGAGCAGCAGCAGCTCCGGGCCATAAGAGAACGGATGGACGAGAGCATGGATGTGTTTGAGATGTCCGTTAAGACAGGGAACGCCGTTACGGATGTGATCGTGAATGACAGGCAGAAAGCCGCAGAAAAGCTGGGCATACGGTTCAGGTCTGATTTCGTGTATCCGGCATCAGACAGGTATAATGCGTATGACATTGCGATCATTGTAAATAACCAGCTGCAGAATGCGCTGGAAGCATGTGAGAGGATGACATCGGGGGAAAGGTATATTTCCCTTTCCGGCAGCAGGAAAAACGAGTTCAGGGTAACAGTGCTGTTACAGTATATAAGAAAGTGATGCAAATTTGGATATTAAGGAGGATGATATTTATGGCAATGAACATTAGTGGATTTGGTGCTGTACGATTTGGAGCATCCAAGGGTATATACGCCCAGGAGCATAGAGGTACAGCAGGCCCGCATCAAAGAGGGAGAATTTTATAGGGCGTTTTTGGAGAAGCTGGAGCAGTTATGATAGATTTACAGAGGAGGGTGAAATAATGCAGGTCAGTTCGTCCAATGTTTCATTGCAGAACAGATATTTTCCAGGAACAGGAATCATAGGCGGTATCCATCTGCCCGACTTTAATGATAAATATGTTTTTTCCAAGAAGAAAAGCGGCATCAGTGATGAGGAATACCGGAAGCAGATTCGGGAACAGGCATATGAGGATTTTGCAAAAGGGCAGTTCCAGAACAAATCCGAAGGTTTTAACAGGCTGATGAAAAGCTACACATCGGAAGTATCCCCGGACAGAAAAGGAATCATCACTTC
>VSNO01000237.1 GCA_009774375.1 Lachnospiraceae bacterium | reverse complement strand
GTCCGAGATTTCCCTCCTGTATCAGATCGAGAAACAGCATCCCGCGTCCGACATACCGCTTGGCGATGCTCACTACCAGACGGAGGTTGGCCTCCGCAAGCCTTTTCTTGGCCTCCTCGTCTCCCAGCTCCATCTTCTTGGCAAGTTCGATCTCCTCATCAGCATTCAGGAGCGGCACTTTGCCGATCTCTTTCAGATACATTCTGACCGGATCTTCGATCCCGACGCCGTCTGGTACGGACAGATCGATATTCTCCACATCCATCTCTTCATCATCCACCAGCAACAGATCATCATCAGGCAGATCATCATCGTCATCCGTAATGCGAAGAACATCTACATTATTCTGTTCGAGTGTCTCCAGAATCCGCTCAAACTGCTCCTCCTCGAGCGGCATATCCTTGAAAAAATCGCTGATCTCCTGATATTCCAGCACATTTTTCTTCTTTTTTGCCATCGACAGGAGTTCTTTTAATTTCGCATCAAATTTTGCTTGTGTGTTTTCATCCATTCTGGTCAATCCTCCATACCATATTATTTTTATCCTTATTTTAGAGAAATATGCGTTTTGTTAAGTTCTTCCAGTGCTTTTTTCCCCTCGATCATCCTGCTGAGCGCCGTGATGTCCACACCGGAGCGATCCCGGTAATATTCATAACTGTTTTTCTTCACATTATAAAGGATATCGTTAAAGGCTTTCTCCTCTGCCTGCTCGTTCTCCAGCTCCGGGAGGGTCGTCGTAAACAGCGAAGCCGCCTCGCTCTGCTCCTTCTCATCCTCAAACATATTGATGATCCCTGCCGGATTGAGCGCATTCTTCTCGATGTCCTCAAACATCCGCTCTGCAACCCTGCTGTAGAGCGCTATCGTAAAATCCTCCGCAGAAATATAGCTCTTGATCTTCGCATAGAGCTGCGGGGCGTCTGTCAGCCACGTGAGCAGCAGCCGCTGTGATTTTTTTGCGTTTTCCTCGGGAGTGTTTTTATTTCTGCTCTGTATCCCGGACTTTGGCCGCTCCGTCACCTGCACCGCATAGCCTCCCGTCTTTGCCGCCATGTTGACGACCAGCTTTCTCAGATTGTCGAACCCTATGTGGTATTTCTCCGCCACTGCCTCGAGATAATTCTCCCGCTCCACATCCTCGCCAAAGTCACAGAGCTTCCTCGCGATCTGGTTGTGAAAATTGGTCTTCCCCTCCGGGTCGCCCAGGTCAAACTCGCGCTCCAGCATCCGGATCTCAAACATAAAGGAATTCTCTGCATGGTCGATCCGCTCCTGAAAAGCTTCCTGTCCCAGATTTTTGATGAATTCGTCGGGATCCTTGTACGGCGTCATGCTGATGATCCTGCCCGACATCCCCGCATCGCGGAGGATCCGGATCGCGCGCAGCGCCGCCTTCACGCCCGCGCCGTCACTGTCGTATGCCAGAAGGACATCCTTCGTGTATTTCTTGATCAGCCCTGCCTGCCCGGGCGTGAACGCCGTTCCCAGCGACGCCACCGCCTGCGTAAATCCCGCCTGATGCATGCTGATGACATCCATGTATCCCTCACATAATATGATATTCCCCGTCCTTGCCGTGCGCGCATAGTTCATGCCATAGAGATTCCTGCTCTTGTCAAAGATCTCCGTCTCCGGCGAGTTCAGATATTTCGGACCGCCGTCCGCATCCCCCATGATACGGCCGCCAAAGCCTATGACACGGTGGTTGATATCCTGGATCGGGAACATCACTCGGTTCCAGAACAGCGTTCTTGTCCCCCTCCGCTCATCGGTCTTGGCAAGTCCCACATCGCGGATCAGATCATCCGTGTACCCTTTCTGGTGCAGATAAGCCAGCAGCTCCTCGCCCCTTGCCGGCGCATAGCCGAGTCCGAAATTCTTGCGCGTCCCGTCGGTGAGCTGACGCTTGTCCAGATATTCTTTTGCCTTTGCCCCCCGCTCATTGCGCAGCATGACATAGTAGAACTTCGCGGCTTCCTTATTGACCTCCAGCAATCTCAGCCGCCTGCTCTCACGCCGCTTTGCCTCCTCCGAGTACTCCGCCTTTGGCAGCGCCACGCCCGCTCTCTCCGCGAGCATCTTCAATGCCTCCGGAAATGTGCAGTTCTCATATTTCATCACAAAAGTGATCACATTGCCGCCCTCACCGCAGCCAAAACACTTGTAGATCTGCCTGGCGCGGTTCACGGAAAAGGACGGCGTCTTCTCCCCGTGAAAAGGGCAGCAGCACATGTAATTGCTGCCCTTTTTCTGCAGTGATATATAGCCGGAGATCACATCGACAATATCGCTTTTCTGCCGGACTTCCTCGATCAGTTCCTCTGGATAATACATAGTCCTAATACCCCATCCAAAATTTTGGTATATATATTTCCTCATACAGAGAGATCGCAAACCTGTCTGTCATGGAACTTATGTAATCGCACACAACCTTTTCCCGCGGCTCCCCCTGCAGTCCCAGTTCCACAAAGAACTTCGGCAGCGCATCGGTATGTCTCATATAGTACTCATACAATGTCTTGACCAGCGCGACCGCTTTGTTCTCCTCGCACTTTGCCACAGAATTGCTGTAGACCTTGTCATACATAAACCGGCGCAGATTGCGCATTCCCAGCTCCACATCATCAGACATCCGCACATCGTCTGTCCCCTTGCTCTGCGTCACGATATCGTGTATGAAATTGTTGAGGCGCTCCCTGGGGCTGTACCCGATGATCTCGCCGATCTCCCGCGGTATATCCCGCGCTCTCAGTATCCCCGCCCTGACAGCGTCATCCATATCATGATATGTGTACGCGATCTTATCGGAATAGCGCACCACTTTCCCTTCCAGTGTTGACGGCATGCTCGAAGTCTGGTGGTTGCGCATCCCGTCCCGCACTTCCCACGTCAGGTTCAGTCCTTCGCCGTCCTTTTCCAGAAGTTCCACCGTGCGCACGCTCTGCTCATTGTGCCTGAAGCCATACGGGCAGATCTCATTCAGGGCGCGTTCTCCCGCATGCCCAAAAGGAGTATGCCCCAGATCATGCCCCAGCGCGATCGCCTCCACGAGCTCCTCATTTAACTGCAGCGCCCTTGCGATCGTCCTCGCATTCTGTGACACTTCGAGCGTGTGCGTCAGTCTCGTCCTATAATGATCGCCCTCGGGCGACAGGAAAACCTGTGTCTTATCCTTGAGGCGCCGAAAGGACTTGGAATGGAGTATCCTGTCCCTGTCCCTCTGAAACACAGGTCTGATATCGCACTGTTCTTCCTCCCTGTCCCTGCCTCTGGACCTGGCGCTGAGCGTGGCGTATGGACTCAGATATTCGCTCTCCCACTGTTCAAGGTTTTCACGTATTGTCATATCAATCCCCCGCATGCCGCAAAGCGGCTGATACATTCCCTATTTTATATATTCCATGCGGATCTCAAAATTCCTTTTTTTCTTTTATTTCTACAGATTTTTCTGGCAGGATTCGAAAAGGCGTTCTACAGATCCGCATGAAATTCCAGCTCCACATAATCTCCCATGGCATGCTCCGCCTCGACAAACAGGATCAGATGATTGTCCCTGACCGCCGAAAACCCTGCCGGGATCAGCTCCGGATTGGCAAGATCCACATCATAGTCCAGAAGTGTTATGGCATAGTCTGTCACGGCTCCATTGTTCAGATAAGCCGAGAAATCTGCTGTATCGACGCCTTCGTTTAAGATCGTGTATCCATCGGCGTTCTCCAGGCTGTTCACCACCATGGCAATGTCTGCAAAATCCTTCAGCCTGATGTTCTCTCCCGTATTCAGGTCAATGTTGAGCGTTTTCACAATGTTGTCAGGATATGCACTGTTTTGGCAGTACGATGATCCCCTGAATATAAAAGAGACAAGACCGCTCCCTTTCGTCGCCGTCTCGTACGTTAACTCGCAGGAGCTTAAATTTTCCATGAAGATATTGCTTGCTGCGGCGGCTCGGATCTTTTCATTGATCTCCTGCTGCTTTTTCTCATCCGCCAGACCAGTCAGCTGCGGATATTCCACCCTGACAGCCCCTTCCTCGTACACTGCCGTTTCTATATTATAACTGACGCCGTTTTCACCCGCGATACGGTCCGCGTAAGGCACGACCGCCTCTGTCTCAGCCCCGGCGGAGCTCTCCGTCTCCTGTTCTGCCGTCTCAGTGCTGACTGCCTGCGGCTCATCGCGCACGATCACCTGTGTCGGATCATTGCGCATGATGGCGTCAAAATCCTCCACGACCGGTGCCGCGGCCTCCTGGCCTGCCTTTCCCCCGCAGCCTGCTGCCGAGAGCACGATGACTGTAAAAACACAGATGGATCCCATAAACCTTCTCATAATATCGCCCTTTCTTTTTCAACATATACAATCGTCTGCGCATGAAAAAAACTCTGGAACCTATTTCATTCCAGAGCATGATTCATGCGGAAGATGGGACTTGAACCCACACGTCGTATCCGACACAAGATCCTTAGTCTTGCCTGTCTGCCAATTCCAGCACTTCCGCA
>VSNO01000236.1 GCA_009774375.1 Lachnospiraceae bacterium | reverse complement strand
CTCTCCCGGCTTCGCAGAGCGTCCAAGCTCTCTGCCCACGGCAAAAGTCTCCTCCGGACTGTATGTCTCTATACACTCCATTCTTTTCACCTCAGCATATTTCTGTTTTTTTGAATCTACCTGTCAGCAGCGTATCCTGACTTTTTTCGGGGGCATATGCGTCGATATCATCTGTATCAGCGCTTCCTTTCTGTCCCCCAGATCTTTTTTCGGGAAGATAGACGCTGTCGTCCTCGATGTGTACAGTATGATGCTCCTTCCCGTCGATACCGCCTTCACGCAGCTGTCCCAGCTCTGCTGTTCCTCGTTTTCCCCCTGTGATACACTGACCCCTTCATCTGTCATCCTGTAGTGCAGGGGCTGCCTGAAGGCGGGCGTATTCTGTACCTGCTGCATCGCCCTGAGAAACAGCGCTCCCGGAAGATACGCGATGAGCACTATGCCTGCGATCAGATAGATCGCATACTTTGTCGAGATAAATGCCATGATCAGCATCACGCCCACAAGTGTGCCGAGCATGCCCGAGAAGCTGGTGTATGTATGAAACAGTAGATAGTCATACAGCACACCAGCGGTCACTTTCACGTCAAATTCCATTTCCATACTGCATCCTGCCCTTTCCGTTCCCAAACGAGCAGGGAAATTCCCCTGCTCCGTGCGCCGGACATCTGTCATCTTCTGCTGACAGTCTTCCTCTGGATGCCCGTATGCACAAACAGAGCACCTGTACGTTTGAATGATACAGGTGCTCCTTTACCAATTCAGTACCTTAATACAGTATACCAAAAAGTCATCAAAGTGCAAGTCATTCTGCAATTTTAATCGCGGCCTACTCATGCCGCAGCGCTTCGATCGGACTGAGCTTCGCTGCTTTTCTGGCGGGATAGATTCCAAAAAAGATCCCGATCAGTGAGGAGAACCCGGTCGCTGCCAGGACAACCTTGGGGTCGATCACCGCCTGCATCCCGCTCATTCCCATGCCTGACGCGATGCTGCAGATTCCTTTTGCCCCCAGAACGCCCAGGACGATTCCGACAAATCCCCCGATCAGCGTGATGATGACTGCCTCCATCAGGAACTGAAACAGGATCGATCCGGTCTTTGCCCCCAGCGCTTTCCTGATACCGATCTCTTTTGTCCGCTCTGTGACAGATACCAGCATGATGTTCATGACGCCGATGCCGCCGACGATGAGGGCAATACCGGCTACGAGCATGATAAATATCGTCACATAATTCAGGATATCGCTGATCATGCCTACCTGGCTCGCCATGTCATACGCCTGGATATAATCCCTTCCCCGCACGTTATATCTCGCCTCGAGCAGGGACTTTACCTGTTTCGAGATCTCTGTAACATACTCTGAGGAATCCGCAAACACGATAAATGAGGAGAACTCGTCTGTGTAATACCCGTACAGATCCTCCAGCGTCGTGAGCGGGATCTCCATCGACACGTCTGCGCCCGTGCCGGTTGTCATCTGCTTCGCGATCGAATCGTTGTCCTTTCTCACACCGACGACCGTATAGTCCTCTGTGATCCCCCACATGCTCATGCTGATCTCCAGTCCGACCACGTCCGTGGATCCAAACAGTTTCTTCGCGCCGCGCTCGTTGATAACACAAACCTTTGCCGAGCTCTGGGCTTCACTTTTATTGTAATAGCGCCCCCGGATCAGCGGTGCATTGTCATAATAAAACAATGACTCATTGCCAAACATCGGCGCCACGGAAAATGTCCCCTTTGTACTTTGCGCAGATCCCTGGGCACCAAAAGACCAGACATCAGTCGCACCCTTTACATGCGGGACCTTTTCGTAGATCATGTCCAGATCGTCGTTGGTAAACATGATCGAATCCGCCTCATCGCCCGGCACATCCGCATAGATCTGCACGTATCCGCCAACCAGCTCGTCGAGCTGTCCGCTGATCCCGACCTTGAATCCGTTTCCTGCAGAGACGATCAGTATGACGGAGGAAATACCGATAATGATGCCCAGCATTGTCAGGAAAGAGCGCCCCTTATTACCGCGGATGTTCATAAGGGCTATTTTGATATATTCTATGATCCTAGCCATTGTCTGTACCATCCTTTGTATTCTCCGGCACTGCGGCCGAGGCATCCTCTGCGCCCTCCTGTTCGTCCGTACCGGTCTCCTCAGTGCGCTCCTGCACGGATGCCTCCTTCTCCTCTGTCGCTTCGGAACCCGATGATGCCGGTGCATCTGTCACTGGCGCTCCTGACATTGGCATGGCAGTCACCGCCATTCCCTCATCCAGTCCGATCCCATAAACAGATGTCGTCACGATCTCCTGGTTTTCACTCAGGCCATCTTTGATCTGAATATACGATTCAGAAGAAATACCTGTCTCAACATATTTCTTGGTCAGTTTCCCGTTGTCGATCACATAGCAGAACTGTCCCTGGCTGTCGACATTGACTGCCTCCACGGGCGCCTGCAGAACACCCTTTTCGCTCGCTGTCAGGATCTTGAGTTTGGCATCAATGCCGAGGAATATGTTCTCATCCGCATTGTCGATATGTACCCTGACCGCAACCATCGGCGTCCCCGACGAATTCGCCTCCGCCACGTGATTGATCTTGGAAACGTTTCCTGTATAGTCCCTCCCGGAAATCGTGATCTCCGCCGGCTGCCCCAGCGCCAGTGTCTCCAGCGCATATTTGGAAGCCTGGAACTCCACGCAGACATCGTCAATACTCTCGAGAACCATCAGCTGGGCACCTTCCTGCACAGTAGCGCCCTCCACCACGCTCAGATCGGAGATAACCCCGTTAAAGCCTGCCACAACTCCATTTAACGCAGCCTCGTATTTCTTTTCGGCATCCGCGCTCTCAAGCTGTGATTTCGTCCTGTTGAGCTCATATCCTGCGATTTTATTGCCGTTCACAACCGCCGACTCCGCTCCTGCCTTGACACTCTTTGCCTCGGACAGGCGCTCCTGATAATCTGCAAGATCCTTTTTTGCCTGAGTGAGCAGATCCTCCCATCCATAATCCGTCTTGTAGTCCGAGAGCAGGCCCAGTTTGTCATTTACCTTGTTCAGCTCCATCTGTTTTTCCATTTTTTTGGCAGACAGCATCTCGACATCCGTATCCTCCGTCGGAAACTGCAGGGCAAGGTCATAATTGTTTATCTCTTTCTCAATACTGTATTTCTCCGCATACAGATCCGATTTTTCCAGTGCTGTCATGTCTGTTATGCCGTTGGTCAGATCTTCTATGTACTTCTCATAATTGTCGATCCACGCCTCACAGTCCGCTATGTCGGCTTCCGCCTGCGCCAGCTTCGTCTTCTGCTCATTATTGTACTGCACGTTGGAATTGTAATCCGCGGAACTGATCTTCTGTGCCAGCTCGGTCTGCTTCTTTGCATAAGCCACTGCATCCGCGTCAAAACACAGGAGCACATCTCCCGCCTTGACGACATCACCCTTGCTCACCTCAATCCCTTCGACTTTGGCATTCGCAGGTGCAAAAAAGGTGACAGATTCCTCCGCGATCACCTTTCCACTGACACTGAGCTCCGTATCGATATCACCCGTGGACACTTTATCCGTATAGACAGGGATCGATACATCCCCCTCGCTGGAAAACGCTTTTACACCAATGAAGACTGCAAGCACCAGCACTACAGGAATGATGATCTTTAACCGCTTCTTTCTGCGCCTGCCTGTCTTTTTTACCCCTTCCGCATTTTGTGCCTTCTTCTCCCCTTTACTCATTCTCCTCGTCCTCCATTCCTTTTTCCTGAATCATATCCTGCCCATGGTCGCCCCCTTCAGCCTGCGTGACGCGCCGCGTATCAGAGACAATCCTGCCGTCACGTATCTTGATCACCCTGTCCGCCTGCTCTGCGATCTCATTGTCGTGTGTGATCAGGATCACAGTTCTGCCTTCACTGTGAAGTTCCCGCAGGATCTGCAGGATCTCCCCTGTCGAATTGGAATCCAGGTTGCCGGTCGGCTCATCGGCAAGTATGATGGGCGGCGCCTGTGCTATGGCTCTTGCTATCGCCACCCTCTGCTGCTGGCCGCCTGACATCTGAGCCGGTTTGTGGTCAAGCCTGTGTGACAGTCCCACCTTCTCGAGCGCCCTCAGCGCCAGCTCCTCCCGCTCTTTTTTCCCGACTCCCCGATAGATCAACGGCAGCGTGACATTCTCTACGGCCGTGAGATTTTGTATCAGATTAAACCCCTGAAAGATAAATCCGATCTCCCTGTTCCGGACATCTGACAATTCATCATCGTCCATATCTGACACATCGATGCCATGCAGCTGATAAGTCCCTGTTGTCGGCACGTCCAGGCATCCGAGCATGTTCATGAGCGTTGATTTGCCCGAACCTGAGTGCCCTATGATCGCCACAAACTCCCGCTCACAAATGGTGAGATCCACGCCGTCAAGTGCATGTACTTCATTTTCCCCAGGATTGTAGATCTTTCTCATGTCTTTTATTTCTATCAAGATCTTATCTGATGGTCTATCTGTTTCCATTGCTCATTTCCCCGTTCCCTCTTTCACTTTTTAAATCAATCTGTCT
>VSNO01000235.1 GCA_009774375.1 Lachnospiraceae bacterium | reverse complement strand
CTCGTGCGGAGAGGGCATTCATGACATTCTTCAAAATCACCAGCATCTCATTGTTCTTGTGGCTAGTGTCCACGCCGTCATTGAGAGCGATGAACCGGCAGCCCATCGAAGGAAACACGATGTCCGTAAACCGTCCGGCCTCAATGTAATCTCTGCCGAGGCGACTGAGGTCTTTGCACAATATCAGATTGATTTTCCCCGCCCTGGCATCGGCAATCATCTGATTGAACATGGGACGGTCGAAAGTTGTCCCGGAGACTCCGTCATCGCAATAGGCGGAATAGAGGTTCCAGCCCTGCTCCTGCACATAGCGGCTGAGCATGATTTTTTGATTTTTGATGGACACGGACTCCCCGGTTCTCTCATCGTCCCGGCTGAGTCTGCAATAAATTCCAACATTGTATTTTTCCTGCATCTTGTTTTTTTACCTCCCTGGACGCAGGAACATAGCATCTGTTACCTGCCCCCATTATAGCCGCTTTAGCACTGTAAAGCAATAGCTTTCTGGCGGACATCGAAAGTTTTTACGCCGTCCGCCGCCCGTTCCGCTCCAGTTCTGCCGTGTCGATACTTCGCCCATTTCCGTTTTTTCCGCAAAGCTGCTGGACAGGTGATAGGTCACTCCGTCCATTTCCACATCAAGCCCCAGATTCAAAAATACGCCCCGGCGTTCCCCGTATTGGTAGCCGGGAAACGCTCCTGCCACTGTGATTTCCACTGGCCGTTTTTCGATTTTCATGAGATACCTCCCATCCTCCGCAGAATGTCCACGGTACTGCCCAGCGCACAATAGAGCGCCTCGCTGTCTGGATTTTTCATGCTGGATTTCGCCGCCATGCGGATTTTTCGCAAAGCGGTTTCCACTTCTCGTGTCGTATTTCCAAACTGAATGGCGGCAATGGCAAGGTTGGCGAGATAGGCGCAATCGGTGTAGGCCAGCTTGTCCTGCACCATCATTCTGCCGAGCTGTTCCAAGATGCCGTCACGGGATTTTACGGTGACGGCTGTTCTGTCCTCCTGCCACAAGACCTCACTGTTTGGAATTTCGGTAGCCGCTACCGATAACAGGTGAATACCTTCGTACATATACATCTTGTTCAGCGCCTGCCGCCTGCTGGGGGCGTATTCCTCGGTGATGCGGGCGTCCAGCTTCGGCCTGCCCCGCTTGCGCCTGACTTCCTCCGTCTTGATTTTCTCCATTGTCCGGCCTCCCTTCAAAAACAAAGAACGCAGATACAACAAGACCGACCCCAGCAAAAACGCTGTGGTTCGGTCTATGTATCTGCGTGAAAAATATGTGCAGTATTCAGTTCCTTGTTACCATAACACAAACAGGCGTTCCTGTCAATGCTGTTGGGAAAATTTTTGTCGAGGGCCGACGAAAACAACAGCCATGCGCTACTGGGCAAGCAGGGCGTCTGTATATACAAACGCTCAAAACCACGATTTCCGGCGATGCTGGAAACCGCAGGTTTTGCTTGTTGGGAAGCATCCCAAACCCTTTGAACAGCGTTTCACGCTGGCTGCGGCTCTGTGAGCCTGACGGATTTTGAAAAAATGCCGTTTCCACTTACGGGGCAGTTTGCGATTATGCTGGTAAGCCAGGTTCGCCGTTTCCCAAAAATCCTGCCAGGGTTAGGGAAGAAAAGCGCCGGAACGGTGCGTAGCCGCAGAATGAAATTCTGCGAAAAGGGGTTTGGGGGCTGTGCCACCAACAAGCAAAAACAGACTTCCGGCGGCTACGCCAGAAGTCTGTTTTGAGTATTTGTGGGAACAAATACACTGCTTGCGGGGTAGCGATGCAAAGATAACTAGCAAAAATATATGCACTCATTCCGTATCCGCTAAACTGGAGGGTCAAAGCTCCATCCGCTCAGGAAAGGCTTCTTTCCGCAACAGTCCCCACATCTTATCGATATAGGCCAGGGTATAAAAATTCTCATAGTAGTGATAGTAAAATGCACCCTTAAGCGTCATCTTATATACGCCATCTTCTTCGGTTACAAAGCCAAAAAGTTTAGCCATCTTCAGTTCAAGGCCATACATCTTTTCCAGAGAGACGCCGAAGAACTGCTGGAACGCCTGAGCGTCCACTCTAGTGCTGTAGGCTGTCCAGAACAGGTAATAGACCATCCGTTGACGGAGAGTAAAGCGGAGAGTCAGGGCAGTGGGAATGGTTTCGTGGTCGATCCGCCTGCAGTATTCCTCCACGGAAAAGGTATTGACCTTGAATTGATCCCGCAAAAGGGTGGTTGCGGAACAGCCAAAGCCCAGAAAGTTGTCACGGGTCATGGAAGAATAGCTTGCCGCCGCCTCTCCCGAAAAGGTCCATATGGAATTGCGTTTATATCCTTTTTCCTGACAATAGCGTGTAATGCTGTCCAAAAGCTTGCGTTTTCCCAGCTTGTCCATTGGAGAAACTGTGCTGGGGGTGAAACTGAAATCAATGAACGGGTAGATCGCCACATGGTTTGCGCCGCTTTGAAAGGCGGTATCAATATCCGCCTTCAAATCCTCAAAGCTCTGACAGGGCAGGGCAAAGATGAAATCCATAGATACTGTTTCAAAGGGGACCTGAGTCAAAGCCTCCAACATCGCTTTCCCGTCTATTGCCGTCCGGCCCAGAATGCTCTGATATTTCTGCTGAAATGACTGAATGCCGATGCTGAGCTTGGTCACTCCAGCATCCCGCAGAGTCTCCAGTATCGGGACAGTCACATTGTCCGGGTGCAGTTCCACACCAATGCCCTGGGTGATGGTGAAATGCTCTCCCAGGGCGGCGATGATCTCCTTCAGCCGCGCTGCTGCCAGGGCTGGGGTACCGCCGCCAAAATACAGGCTGGTGACACTCTTTTTCCCTTTGCACTGTCCGCCTACCATGTGAATCTCCCGGAGCAGGGCATCCAGGTAGCGGTTACACTTTTCCTCGGAGTAGATTTCCTTGCAGTAAGGGCAGAAGCCGCACAGCTGCTTGCAGAAGGGAATATGAACATAGAGTCCCAAGTCTTGGCATTCCTCAAAAGGAAGAACCTGGTCGTATTCGTTCCGAAAGATGAAGGGCTTGACCGAACGGGTCAACCACATTCTGGTCAGATCAGTGATAATACTCATAGCGCTCCTATATGTACTTCAGATAAGTCCGCAGCATCTCCATGATGATTCGTGGATTCCCCCGAAACAGTAGCGTGTACTCCGCCACAAAAAAGTAGCCGCACCGTTCACACAGGCCGGGAACCTCGATACACCGTCCGCAGGTGCTGAGTTTTCCGTTTTCCATCACAACACATTGATAGCACGGCGTTGGAAAACGGTTGTGAATCAGGTAGGGAAAGGCGCTCTTCAGGTTGAATACCGGAACCCCCTGGGTCATCATCTGCGATATGACCTGACAGCAGGATTCCTTCTCTCCGCTGGACAGGGCTAGGTCATCGGTATCCGGATAGGGTGTGTGAAAGTTGAAGGACACAGCCCGGACATTTTTGGTATCCCTAGCGGCGATACAGACTTCCCGGATGGCATCCTTATTGATCTGATTGATTGCCATATAGAAGCAGATATTATCTGCCGTAGCCTGGCGGATATTTTCAAATATCAGGTCGTAGGTGTCACCTCGGATGGCATTATGCCGCTCACGATCTCCGTCTAAGCTCAGCAGAATCAAATCCGCCTCCGGAAGATCCAGGGGAAAGGTACCGTTGGTGACAACATTGACGATAAGAAAGCCCATTTGTTTCGCCTCTACAACCAGATCGCGTAAAACTTTCCCGCTGTCACACCACAGAAAGGTCTCTCCGCCACAGAAGAACAGAATGCGGATACCCATCCCATAAAGTTGACGCATTTCAGATTGAATCTGCTGATAAGGGTAATTGACAGCCGTGATATTATTAACAGAGCAGTGCTTGCAATGAAGATTGCATTTGTCTGTCAAAATGATTGTTCCCAAAATCGGCTCTCGTTTATGAAGGATGATTGATTGAATGCCAAAACGGGCAAAGTGCAGAAAAGAAGAAACTTTCAGACAAACCCTCCTCCCTTCATGGCGAATTTTATTAATTATAGCATGAGAATACAACGGTGTCTACCCTTTTTACCTTTGGCGGTTTGACTTTGGAGAATAGTTTGCATTCGCCTCTAGCATCATCAGTTCCAAGCGTTTACGGGCGGTCTGGTCGATTTCCATCAGATGTGCATACAGTGTCCCAGACAGCAGCAGGCTGTTGTAAAGCTCCAGCTTATGTGCCTGGAGGTACTGCTTTCTTATGCGGCCATACTTGCCCATATTTTCGGTAGCTGTTTCCGATAATCCGATAACGGGAATCTCATGGTTATTCATCGTCATTTCCTCCGTTTTGTAACAGCTTTGTCGGAGGTAACAGGGATGCTATGTCCTGCGTGTAGTGTCATTCTTTATGAGAGGGTGACATTGAACAAGTTGCGGAACGGGGTAAAATCGTTGTCGCCTTTTGCGCTGTCTACTCCGTCATTGATTGCAATATACCTCACGTCACGTTCTACGAAAAAGATTTCCGTATAGTAGCCGACTTTCAGATAATCGCGCCCTAACCTTGACATATCCTTGACAATGACTGTCGCCACGTTTCCGGCTTCAATCTCTGCAATCATGCGGTTAAAATTTGGTCTGTCGAACGTCACACCCGATACACCGTCGTCAATGAAGAAAACGGGATTGGAAAAGCCGTTGTCCGC
>VSNO01000234.1 GCA_009774375.1 Lachnospiraceae bacterium | reverse complement strand
CTGTAGACTGGAACAAAAATCCCCTTCCCTACGCCGCGGTTGAGACCGACAATGCCCTGCTCTCCTATCTGACCGGGGCGGACGGACTCTTGCCAGAGCTTTTTTCCGACAGGGTAACATACTTTGATCACGACGCCGGACTGCATCCCATGTTTATCCGTCAGGAACTGGCCGTAAAAGGCGCCGCATGGATTCAGGACGATGCCAGACAGCCTGTACTCATAAGCGGCTTTGGCGGCAGGCGCTTTCTCGCAAAGCACATCGCGTATCTGTTAAAAAGGGATCTGATCCTTATCGATGTACAGACCTGCAAAAACAGCCTGACGGCAGATGCGGGCGAAGAACATTTCCGGAAAAAACTGATCCACGCCGCCTTTCTGAAAAATGCGGCCGTATGTCTTTATGGCATCACTGCATCCCTTCTCTCCACGGCACAGATCACATCGTCAGACCTCCTCTCCGCCATCGCTCTGCCCTTTACAGAGGCAGACATCCCATTGATCCTGTGTGCTGATAACGATGTATCTTTTTCCTCCGACAGCGGTCTCTTTCTGCGGCAGATCACCCTTGACAAGACGACTCGCAAAGAGAGATCCGCCGTTTTTAATGGCTTTTCCGATCTGTACCAGATTCCCCTCGACAGTGCACACTGCGCAGTGC
The DNA here is from genome assembly GCA_009774375.1 of Lachnospiraceae bacterium. GTDB lineage: Bacteria > Bacillota > Clostridia > Lachnospirales > Lachnospiraceae > COE1. Next base: position 4,209 of record VSNO01000234.1, on the reverse strand, counting down.
ACTATCCATTGTCCGCAAGCGAGATCGCCGATGCCGCAGTGCGCTGGCACAGCACCGCACAGCGCCAGCCGGAGATTTTTTCCGATATATGCAATGCGATCCTGTACAGCGGACAGACTGGACTTTTAGGGCAGATCCTTCACCCCTCCATCAGTTTCGGATCCTTAAAGCTGCCCTCCCAGACCAAAAAGACGCTGGAACAGATCTGCTGTGCCGCTTCCGAAAGCTATCGCATCTTCGAAGAATGGGGTCTCGAACACCGGTATCCCTATGGGAGAGCTGTGACAGTACTGCTCTACGGTCCGCCCGGAACAGGCAAGACCATGACGGCACACGCCATCGCCAAAGAACTTGGAACCGCCTTATATCAGGTTGACCTGTCCCATGTGCTCGACAAATACATCGGCGAGACCGAAAAGCATCTGGAACAGATCTTTTCATTTGCGCAGAAAGCAAAGCCGGTACTCTTTTTTGATGAGGCGGACTCCCTCTTTGGCAGGCGCGGTGAAGTGACCGACGGAAAAGACCGGTACGCCAACATGGAGGTCTCCTACATCCTGCAGCGCATCGAGCAGTTTGACGGCATCGTCGTGCTCGCCACAAACCTGTACAGCGGCATCGACAAAGCATTCCTGCGCCGCATGAAATACGTCATCCGATACCAGTCCCCCGACGCCGCGATGCGGCATGATATCTGGGCGGACTGCCTGACACTCCAACTGCCGCACGAGGAACTTGATCTCGACTATCTCGCAAAACAGTTTGACTTCACCGGCGGCACGATCAAAAACGTGGTCTACACCGCATGTGTCATGGCGATCCACGACAACAAAAAACTCTGCATGGAACACGTTCTGAACGCTGTCCGTGCAGAGTATGAAAAAATGGAACGTACTGTCACAAAAGAAATGTGGGGGGAGTATGGGGATCTCATAGATCAGCGGACGCTATCCGCGCCGCCATCTGATCCGCCTCGCGCTCAAGCGCAGGACTGTCATTGACCGCCTGACCGTTCAGGGTGCCTGTGGGATGCACCTGCCCCCTCCTCTGCTGGACGATATGCCCCAGTTCATGCCCAAGATGCCGCTCCTGCCCCGGCGCGACATAAACCTGATCCGCCTGCGTGTAGGCGAGCGCCTGCATCTGCCGCGGTTTATCCGAATTGTAATGAACCTGCACGCCGTCAAGGGACATGCCGGAATAGGTTTCGAATCGTTGTTTTAATTGATTCGGAATGCCTGTTGTGTTCTTCGATGAATGCTTACGGGCTGCAGGTTCTTTTTTCATAAACTCATGTTCCATCAGATATCTCTCCTGTCGCTCCCGCCCCGCGCATACACTTCGCCTCCGGACTCTTCTGCCATAAACAGATTCAGCAGACACATTTCGAACATCCTGTTTGCGATCGCCACATGTCCGTTTTCTTCCTTCAGAAATCCAAACATCAGGCCCAGGCTGATCGCCTTATATTCAGGGCTGAACGTCACTTTTCTTCCGCGGTATATAATGTCTTCTATCATACTGCGCAGCTCCTGATACAGATCAAGCTGCTTAGTCATACTCTCAAACAATGGCGAGCTTTTCTTCAGTATCATGCTCACTGCCTTTTCAATCCCTCGTTTCGTCCATGTCTTCTGCATCGTCTCAAAGTCCTCACTCCCAGGGATCTTCTCGTCGAGCTGTTTGCATATTGAGGAAACGAGCACAGGATAGCCTGATGTATACTGATATATTTCTTCTGCGACTTCCTTGATATCCATTCCGGTCCGCTTATCCGCCTCGTATTCTTCCAACATTTTTGCGATCTGATCCGCCGAAAAACTCATATCTATGTCAAAATCATCGGCGATGTTCCACGGACTGTTATACTGGTGTTCCGAATCAGGACGCAGTTTCAGTTTCAGGTTCTTGACATCATAAACTCCTGCCAGGATCACAGAATGAAAGGTCGATGTCCTGTCACGCTTCAAATAGTAACTCCTAAGCTGTGCCAAAAAATCGATAAATACCTGATTGTTCGAGGTGCTGTCAACCTCATCGATTATTAATACAATGGGACGGGTACTTTTTTCACATATTCTGCTCAGACACACAAACAGATCATCCAACCCTGCCTCAGCATTATGATCTCTAAAATCTGACAGCATCTCCTGCATATTTTGGGAATCACCCAGCCCAATATTCCCAAACTCCGCGAACAGCTTTTTCGAGAAAGCGCGTACAAACGCTGGACCATCTATAAAGTCTTCCGTCACGATCTGCTGAAAATCAAGAGACAATACAAGATAATCTTCTTTTAAATATTCCTCCAACGCTCTCAGCGTCGTAGTCTTTCCATATTGACGCCCCCGGTTGATCACAAAATAACTGCCATAATCCACAAAGTCTTCCTTTATCTTTTTCAATCGGTTGTCCAGCCGCACCATGTAATGTCTTTCCGGGATGCATGAACCTGTTATGTTAAATCTTCGTCTCATCTCTGCCGCCTTTTCCCTTTGTACTTGTAATGATGATATCATAGATTGTGGGAAATCTCAAATAAAAACTATAGCAAAATAAGCAGTTCGCTTATCTCAATGACATTGGGAGTGAACAGCAACCTCAGTAATACAGTTTACAATTACATTTCCTGCCTCAGCTTTCCTTCCCCCATAAACTGAAAAAAATCATTATAGTTGTCACTTCCCAGCATACTCTGCTCAAAATCCGTGTTATCAATCACTTTCACAAGAATGTCCTCCGTAATTCCAGTGCATAACTGCATCCTCTGTACAACGTACAGTTCTGCAAAAACTTCCCGCGGTATACTATATACCTTCGTTTCCCTCCGGGAAATCTCCACCAGTTTCACCAGACCATTTACCATATACGCAAAGTCATAACACCTCGGACTGTTGAACACCCTGGCATCGCTGTGAAACAATATCCGATTGTATATCCTGATATTTTCGAATCCGATGCCCGTTAAAAGTTCCACCGCGTTGGATTCCATTTCATATGCAGCTGTCTGCCTCTGTTTGACCGAAACGTATTCCTCCTCGTCGGATTGCAGAACAGCCGTTGACCGATTATGAGCTGGGACAATAACCGGTACTTTTCGAAACTCATAACCTGTTGTACATTCATACAGCATTTTCAGGTTACGAATGCCAACCTTATCAAATGCAATATATCTGGTGTCTGTTCCCTCATATACCGATATGCTTCCTCCACTAAAATGCGGCTTCCCGATGACCGCACATTCCCCACAAAATTCCACATACAGCTGCTCCCCAATAAGTGGATACCGGTTTCTGTCCCCCTCATCAGCATCATTAAACTTTATCCTCTGAAACGCATACAGGCCTGTTGCGATCAATTTTGCCACACAGCCATCAATCATAATGTAGCGCTTCCCGCCATTTTCATCATATTACTTTTTCGGTTCCCATCGAAAGCCGAGCAGCCTGTCGGACTGAACAATATCACTAATATGATAATCACTATAACTGCTTTCAATAAACCAGCTTCCAATTTCGCCAGACATTTTCCGATCAATATCCCTGTCATAACCCTTTGGAATCACACTGGCAAATTCTGGATTCCGCAACGCATTTTCCATAATTCGGATATTCGTGATATTATACAGAGCTGACATGACAAACAGTAACTTGATTTCTTTTTTCTCCTGTATGTAAAAGAAATTGAAATGTTGGTATTTCTTTTCCAGACAATGAAAATCATCTTCATTGTATATCACAGGTCGCTCAAATCTGTACATACCAAGCCCCATATGGTATAAATTAAATTCCTGTAGCCTGACAACGTCCTCAAACACATACTCAAAATCTGGTGTCTCTTCCAATGGTATATCTGCAAGCATGCAATTTCCTCCATAAAAATAAGCTATTCTCTAAAGCACAACTGCATTATAAATCCGATTATGTGTACTGTCATTGGACGGTTAATCCAAATATGGTGGTTTTGACATATTTTATCTTTATTCGTGACGACTCTTTCCAAGGGTTGATTTTACTGGAATTGTCCAACATTATTCATATTAATATTGCTTATCAGGTTTCGTCTTTATCCATGCTCATATCATTCAGAATAGGGGTACAAATTGGGGTATCCGTGGGGTAACGAAAAAGGGCGGTCACAATGCCGCCCCTGCTGCTATAACACAATTTTAAGACTATCCATTTCTTTTTGTTTGGTATTGGGCAGAAC
>VSNO01000233.1 GCA_009774375.1 Lachnospiraceae bacterium | reverse complement strand
AGAAATAAAGACGCAAAATATCATAATTGTATTGACAATTTCATTTTTTACATCATCACTATCACTTTATGTTATTTCTCAGACACTACACACTATCCGTATACTGCTTCAGGTCAGCCACATGATTTGAAATCAGCAGTTCTTTTGTATCCTTCCCAGACGGATATATTCTCCATAATGATGGAAGTCCCGTTTTTAAACTGCTTCAATTTCACCTCATAAAATTGAATACTATAGGTATCTGCATGCTTGTTACCGTCTCCTTCTTTCAGCACTCCGTTCATATACCTTGTATTTGACTGGTTCGCCACAAAATCTTCTTCACAAAATTTATGCCCAACTCCTTTGCCCTGCAGCATGTTCATAACATTCTGGTTTCCTCCCTGAACATAGCCTCCTACAATAACACACAGCATATCACTATCCAAAAATTCATGCATTTTCTCGCACAATCCGTCATCTGAATCTGTGGAATCACTGACTGCCAGCAGCTGCCCTTTACGGTGATCCAATGTATTGATTTTCATCAAAATCCTACTGTATGGATATTTTTTTCTGACATTGTCAAATGATTTTATATCTGTCTTGTTTCCGTCTCCCACAACGGTAAACGGCTTTCCGGCAAGCTTCTATGCAAGGAATACGCCGAACACTGCCCCGGAAGTCCTTGAACGCGTGCCAGATACTGCGGCCTGATCTCAGCCGTCTCTTTTGCAGGAAATTCGCCTGGTATGCCGCATATACAAGCTTTCTGATCCCAGCATCTTTAGCACACTCCACTACATTGAACGTACCCAGCACATTGGATGAATAATAGTCATGCAGCCGCTGGATCGACGGAACGATGTCTGCCAGCAGTCTGTCTACCATATGCGACCCGATAAAGCCGCAGTTTTAAATTTCCCCCTTATCTCGCATAAAAATCATGTCCCCCATAAGTAAATAGAAATGTCAAATTACTGTCAAACCACGCTGCGTTTTCAGGCGCGACCAGTCTCCTCGCCATAAAGAACAGCGCCCCGTTTGACACATCTTCTCCCTTGAGAGCACTGTATACCACCTCTTTCGTCTCCTCCGATACCTTCACCTGATTGATGAAACCATTTGATACCGGTGAAAACTGTGCCACATTCTTTGCCTTCTGATATACTACATCTGTGACATTGTTGGGAAATCGTTTGCTCTTGACCCGGTTGATCACGACATTTGCCACCAGAAGTTTCCCCTTTCGATCCTCGCCTCCTGCTTCCGCTTCCACGATCCGCATCAGCGTATCCAGATCCTTCTCTGAGACATCGATGCAAAAACGCTGCTTCATAGTCTCATATGAAATGACACGCTCTACAGATTCAAGCTGCTCCAACTCCACGTTCCCAGTCACCACAGTCACCGTCGTCTGTGCCTGCCGGGCAGCACTCTCCGCCTGCACATCGTACCGCTTCGAAAAGATCAGCAGACCAGTGCAGATCATATATGCGATGAATAAAAGGATATTACTTTTTGAATACATAGCTTGTTGTTTGTTCCTTTCCTATCTGCCAGACGTATTCTGGCAGTTCCTTATCCATTCTTATCTGGATCTCATTTCAGATTTTACCTTTATTAGTCTATTCGCTTGTCCTGCAAAAAATACTAAAAACTTTCTAAATTAAGAAATAATGTCAATCCATCTGATTGCGGCCGATATCGAGACTATGTTATAATCCTAAATGAGAAATTTATGGTTGCTTAGAGCGTGTTTGAATAATGGGGAATAATTTTAATATCGGAGGGAACGACATGCTTCAGATTGCGATATGCGATGATGAACAATATTACAGGGAAAAAATACAGACCCTTCTGATACGATACCTTGGACAGAAAAATCTGGATCATGTGATCCATTTCTACCAGTCGGGTGAAGAATTTTTATCACAGTGTGAGAACAGCGTAAAATATGACATTGTTTTCATGGATATCAGCATGAAGGAGCTTGATGGCATTCAGACGGCATCCCGGATCCGGAATTTTCACAGTGACACGCAGCTTGTGTTTGTGACCGCCTTTATCGACTATGCGCTCGAGGGATACAAGGTCAATGCGGTGCGCTATATCATGAAAGATACGCTTGACACCGCCATTCCAGAGTGCATGGACGCGATCTTGCAGAAAATGCAGCTGGCACAGGTAACCTTTTCCTTCATGGACGGGGAGGCGACGCTGTACACAGACAATATCCTCTACATCGAGAGCCGGAAACACAAGTCCTTTTTCTATTATATGCGCTCTGGCACTGCGAACTCCAGCGCCGCTCTGTCCGGCGCTGTGACTTACCAGATGTATGAACGGCTGGATCTGATCGAGCAGAAGCTTTCCGATCACGGATTCCTGCGGATCCACAAAAGCTACCTTGTCAACATGAAGCATATCCGCAGACTCAGCAATTATACGGCCTTTCTCGATACAGGCGAGGAGCTGCCCATCCCGCGCCTGCGGTATCAGACCGTCAGGGAACTGTTTGTCGCATACAAAGGCACTTTGTAAATGATGGAGAATATTGTATGGAAAATATATTGAGATGCCTGATCCTGGCTTTTGCAGCTGGAACCAGCTGCAAGGTCTTTTTTGAGACGATCGTCCCCATGCGCAGATGGCGGTATCCGTGGGTAAGCTATACAGCGATCCCGGCTTTTGCAGCTGTCCAGCTGATCAACGCTTTCACGCCGATCCCACCGTATGTCCTGCAGCCTGTCCGCCTCATCATCGCCGTGGCGGTCGTGGCACAGATCTATTTTCAGATGCGCATCACCAGGAACCTGATCCTGTCCGTACTGTACTGTGGTATTTACTGGTGCATATCGACTGCCATAGTGTCTGTCTTTTATTTCTTTTGCGGCGCCGGCTATATGTATGAGTCCCAGCGCAGAGTGATCGAGAATCTGACAGAAACCATGAACCTGTGTCTGATGATGGCATTTCACGCTCATTACAGGAGCCGTATCCGCGGGCTTGCCAGATCCTTCTGGAAGAAACTCAGCCTTCTTCCCTTTCTTTGTCTGGCCATCATGGTCGCCTTCAATCTGCTCTCCACTGATGGTACTGCTACCAACAAATACGCGATACTTGCCATGGTTTCCGGAATTGTCACTTTAAATATTATTCTGTTATATTTTGTCATGCGCATGGCAGAAAAAGAGGAAACATTGCAAAAACTGCAGCTGCGTGCAGAGCGCACGCACAGTCAGATGGACATGTATCACACAATGCAGTCACAGTACGAGCAGCAGCGACGGTTCCTGCACGATTACAAAAACCAGCTGAACTGCATTCAGGGACTTCTCAACTGCGGCAGGACAGAAGAAGCGTCTGAATATATCGCCCGGATGACCGGAACCATGCAGGCACAGTTTGGCGATATCAATACAAACCATGCTGTTGTGAACATCATCCTGAACCAGAAATACCAGACCGCACGCGACAGGGAGATCGCGATGGCATTTGTCATCAACGACCTGTCCGGACTGGTCATGCCCGAGGAAGATCTGGTCACTCTCCTGACCAATCCGCTCGACAATGCGATCGAGGCCTGCGAAAAATCGATCACCAGATCCATTCAGTTCAAGATGGTCATGGAAGATGGTCAGCTCATCCTGTCCGTCCGCAATCCGGTAAGCAGTCCTGTACTGATCAGAAACAACACTGTCGTCACCAGCAAAAAGGATCCTGTTTCCCATGGGATCGGTCTGTCCAATGTAGATACAGTTGTCAGAAAATACCATGGAACCAGTGTACTAAAATGTGAGGATGGATGGTTTTCTTTTTCCGTGATACTTCCGTGTTCTACATAATACGTCGTTTTTTGCTGTCCCAGTGCCGATTCTTGCCGGGATAGTTGTATCTCCGCCCGCGTCAAAATATAATAAAGGCGTAACGATCACACTGAAAAAGACGAAGGGAGAACACAAAATGACAACGATCAGAAAACTCATCTCACTACTGCTGACAAGCTCACTGCTGCTCTGCGGCTGTGGAGCCGGAAAAAAGAATCCGTCCCCCACGCCCGCTACACCTGTGGAAACTGCGGAATGCGTCATGGAGAGTATCCGGGATCTGGATATGGATACGCTGAACGCGTACACCGACAACTATGTCCAGACCTGGCACAACTGGATCGGTTTCCCGATAGAGCGCGAATACCGCGCTTTCAATGAACTGCTGCAGCCCGCTTCCCAGAACAGCCGCAGGTATAAGACCTCCCGCAAGCTGGATCAGAGGATGATGGAAGAGCTGAACTGGGAGATCACAGAAGTGCGCGAAAGCGATGGCACGGCAGAGATCGATCTTGCCATCACCAACATTGATATGCTGCAGGTCATGGAGCGGTATGAAGCACAGCTGCTGGAAAACATACTGGAAACGCCGGGAACCGGCATCATACAGCTGGTCAGGGATACCGCCGCCGTGAAGGACACGCTGATCTCACTCATAGATGAGCTGGATGACAGCGATACTGTCACAACTTCCGTCACAATCTCTGCCTATCAAGAGGAAGGGCACTGGAAGATCCATATGATCCCTGACTTTATCAACGCTTTTTCGGGAAATATGTACGCCGTTGCCGACTCGGAGGAGATCACAAGACTGGAAGAACTGATCGACGCCAAAGCAGACGAATGGGCGGAGGACTTTGAGGATAAAGCCGGACAATGGGCAGAGAACTTCGAGAAAAAAGTGGATCAGTGGTAACAGTTCAGTCAGGACTTTGCACTATGCTGCAAAGTCCGTAAGAACGTGTAGTGGTTGAGATGCATCAAGCCATGGTACATGGCTTTGACATCGCGAAGCGATTTTGCATGCTTGATGCTTGTAACAGGAAGCCAAAGGCTGAACTGTTAC
>VSNO01000232.1 GCA_009774375.1 Lachnospiraceae bacterium | reverse complement strand
TGCAGGGCGTAACGCTTCCACTTGGCAAGCTACTGTACGTCCTCCGCGATGCGTCCGCCCTGCTCCCTGATGTCGAAGCTGACAGGGCGTTCCACGCCGTTTAAGTTGTCGTTGAGTCCGGACAGGGGATCGACAAAAAGCGGCGCCGACACGCGCGTCAGGTTCAGCCGATGCGCGAGCTGGTTCTGAAAAAAGTCTTTTACCGTCTTGATGGCGATCTGTGTGTCATGCAGATTGAGCTCAGAACGGTAGTTTTCAGGAATCTTAAGATTTTCCATTGCTGGTTTTCCTCCTTATATTTGTCAAGTTTTTTGCGATTATATGATTTTATTGTCTGACACGATATTTTTAGTATCGCACTTTATTTTATGAAAATCAATCCTAAATATGATGAAAGTCGGCTGTAAATGGGGAAGCTATTACAGATATTTTCATGTTGCGCAGCTTCTGTCAGATATGTTAAGATAATGTCAATGTAAAACATATATAAAATAGCATACGTTACTCAATAAAACTGGCAAGAGGAATGAAGATGAGAAATAAGGTATTGATAATTGATGACGCGGAGGTTAACCGCGAGATGCTGGCGGAGATACTCGGGGAGGAATACGGGATCCTCACGGCGGAGGACGGACAGAAGGGGATCAGCCTGCTCGCGGGACATGAGAGCGAGGTCTGTGTGGTGCTGCTGGATCTGGTCATGCCGGTCATGGACGGTTTTGAAGTGCTGCGGATCATGGAACAGAGAGGATATCTGAAACATATACCGGTGCTCGTGATCAGTGGGGAAACTGCGGCCGGTACTGAGCGCAGGTGTTTTGACTGCGGCGTGACGGACTTTATCAAGAAGCCGTTTGACAATGAGATCGTGCTCCGGCGTGTGTGGAACATGGTCGATCTGTTTGCGTACAGAAACTGCCTGGAGGAGCGGGTGGAATCCCAGACGATCACGCTGAAGCGCCAGTACGAGATGATCTGTAAGCAGGCGGAGGTGCTGAAACAGCGCAATGAGCAGATCACGGATATTCTGGCGGAGGTCGTGGAGAGCCGAAATCTCGAGAGCGGGGAGCATGTAAAGCGCGTGAAATACTACACAAGGATCCTGGCACGGGAGCTTATGAGGCGGTACCCGGAATACGGGCTGACGGAGGAGGAAGTGCATATCATCGAGTCGGCGAGTGCGGTGCATGATATCGGAAAGATCGCGATACCGGACAATATCCTGCTAAAGCCCGGGAAGCTGACGGAGGAGGAGTTCGAGTGCATGAAATCGCACACGGTGCGCGGCTGCGGGGTTCTGGATCACCTTGAGGGTGTTTGGGACGAGCACTACAGGAAATATGCCTATACGATCTGCAGGCATCATCATGAGCGTTTTGACGGCAGGGGATATCCGGATCATCTGGTGGGCGACGCGATCCCGATCGAAGCGCAGATCGTGGCGGTTGCAGATGTGTATGATGCGCTGGTCAGTGAGCGGTGCTACAAGAAGGCATGTACCAGGGAACGGGCATTCGACATGATCATGAACGGCGAGTGCGGGACATTTTCGCCGAAGCTGATGGACTGCCTGCAGGGGGCGCGGGACGCGATGGAGCAGATGCCTGAATTTTGCGGTAAATGAAAAATAGATATTGACATTTACCCTACAAGGGTATAGTATAAAAATACACTGTATTGTACAGAAGGAGAAAATTGAATGAGCAACGAAAATCTGGAGAAACTGGAAAACATGGAGAACATGGAAAGTATGAAAGACGCAAAAAACACAGAGAACACGGAAAATGAAGGAACTGTCGGAGCTGTGGAAAAAGCTGCAAAAGAAGCAGAAGCTGTGGAAATAGAAGGCACAGCGTGCGAGGACTGTACACAGAAGACGAAGGAGCGCACAGGAAAAGAGTATAGGGACATGATCAACAGGCTGAGCCGCATCGAGGGGCAGATCCGCGGGATCAAGGGAATGGTCGAGAAGGATGTCTACTGTACGGACATACTGGTGCAGGTGGCAGCGGTAAACGCAGCGCTCAACAGCTTTAACAGGGTGCTCCTGGCGAACCATATCAAGACGTGCGTGACGAAGGATATCCGGGATGGCAGGGAGGAGACGGTCGATGAGCTGATCCAGACGCTCAAAAAGCTTATGAAGTGAAAAAGGGTTGTGTTCTTCACAGCAGATCAGGATGGAGAAGGGAGGCGCAGAGATGGAGCAATACACGGTGACAGGCATGAGCTGTGCCGCGTGCAGTGCGAGGGTGGAAAAGGCGGTATCGAAGGTGGCGGGAGTCAGCTCCTGCTCCGTCAGCCTGCTCACCAACTCCATGGGAGTGGAGGGTACTGCCGCCGCGTCGGATGTGATCAGGGCGGTGGAGGAGGCTGGATACGGCGCCTCGGTCAAGGGCGGTGCGCAGTTATCCGGCGGTGCGCGCTCCACTCTCAGCGAACAGGAGGAGATGCTGCGGGATAAGGAGACTCCGGCGCTGAGGCGCAGGCTGTTGTACTCCATTGGATTGCTGGCAGTGCTGATGTATTTTTCGATGGGACATATGATGTGGGACTTCCCGGTCCCGTCGGCACTGGCGGACAATCATGTCGCGATGGGGCTGGTCCAGCTGCTGCTCACAGCCGCAGTCATGGTCATCAATCAGAGGTTCTTTGTCAGCGGCTTCAAAAGCCTGTGGCACAGGGCGCCCAACATGGATACGCTGGTCGCGCTCGGCTCGACGGCGGCTTTTGTCTATAGCACGTATGCACTGTTTGCCATGACGGATGCGCAGATGAGAAATGACCATGCGGCAGTCATGGGATATATGCATGAGTTTTATTTTGAGTCGGCAGCGATGATACTGACACTGATCACGGTCGGAAAGATGCTGGAGGCGCGCTCCAAGGGAAGGACGACGGACGCGCTGAAGGGGCTGATGAAAATATCGCCCAGGACAGCGGTAGTGGAGCGCGGCGGCAGTGAGGAAAAGGTGTCGATCGAGGAAGTGGCAGTGGGGGATATCTTTGTGGTGAGACCGGGCGAGAGCATTCCTGTTGACGGTATCGTGCTGGAGGGTGCGAGCGCCGTGAATGAGGCGGCGCTCACAGGTGAGAGTATTCCAGTTGACAAGCAGGCTGGCGACAAGGTATCCGCCGCGACGGTGAATCAGTCAGGCTTTATCAGATGCAGGGCGTCCAGGGTTGGAGAGGACACGACGCTCTCGCAGATCATCAGGATGGTGAGCGACGCCGCGGCGACGAAGGCACCGATCGCAAAAGTGGCGGATAAGGTATCCGGCGTGTTTGTACCGGCGGTGATCGGGATCGCCCTGCTGACGGCTCTGGTGTGGCTTGCGGCCGGGCAGACAGCTGGTTTTGCGCTCGCCAGGGGAATTTCCGTGCTCGTGATCAGCTGTCCCTGCGCGCTGGGGCTTGCCACGCCTGTGGCGATCATGGTCGGAAACGGTGTGGGCGCCAAAAACGGCATCATGTTCAAGACGGCGGTGTCGCTGGAGGAGACCGGCAAAGTGTCGGTCGTGGCGCTGGATAAGACGGGCACGATCACGAGTGGGGAGCCGAGAGTGACAGATGTCATACCGGCAGACGGAGTGACGCAGGAAGAGCTTGTCGGCATGGCGTATGCGCTGGAACAGAAGAGTGAACATCCGCTCGCGCGCGCTGTCAATGAGTATGCCAGAGCGTACTTTGCAGATAAGGAAGATGGCAAAAAGCATGCGGCGGAGGTGTCGGAGTTCAGGGCGCTTCCCGGAAACGGGCTGACAGCCGTGGTGAACGGCAGGGTGCTGTACGGCGGGAGCGCTAAGTTTATAAACTCAAGGCAGGCCATTCCCCAGGAGTTTGTGCGCAGGTCGGAGAGGCTTGCGGAGGAGGGGAAGACCCCTTTGTTCTTTGCACAGGGGGGCACAGGAGAGAACGGGACGGCAGATGTGCTTGTGGGAATGATCGCTGTGGCGGATGTCATCAAGGAGGACAGCCGTCAGGCGGTGGAGGAGCTTCAGGGCATGGGGATCCATGTCGTCATGCTGACAGGCGACAATGAGCGGACAGCCAATGCGATCGGGCGGCAGGCAGGTGTTGACGAGGTGATCGCGGGCGTTCTGCCAGATGGGAAGGAGAGTGTCATCAGGAATCTGATGGCAAAGGGCAGGACCGCGATGGTGGGAGATGGGATCAATGACGCCCCGGCACTGACGCGGGCTGACATCGGCATTGCGATCGGCGCAGGAACGGATATCGCGATCGATGCGGCAGATGTAGTGCTGATGAAGAGCCGTCTGCGCGATGTGCCGGCGGCGATCCGGCTGAGCCGCCGGACGCTCAGAAACATTCATGAGAACCTGTTCTGGGCATTTTTCTACAATGTTATAGGGATCCCGCTGGCAGCGGGGGTTTGGATCCCGCTGTTTGGGTGGCAGCTCAATCCTATGTTTGGCGCAGCGGCGATGAGTCTGTCGAGTTTCTGCGTGGTGACCAATGCGCTGCGGCTGAATCTGGTTGATATCTACAGTACGAAGCGCGACAGGAAACGTCCTGGTGATAAGGGCATGGTAAAGGAAGGAGAAGAGAAAATGACAAAGACAATGAAGATCGAGGGTATGATGTGCGGACACTGCGAGGCGAGGGTAAAGAAGTGCCTGGAGGCGCTCGAGCAGGTGACGGAGGCCGCGGTGAGCCATGAGGCGGGGACTGCGGTACTCACGCTGAATGCGGAAGTCAGCGATGAGATCCTGAAAAAGACAGTGGAGGATCAGGATTATAAAGTGATCTCAGTGGAATAAGCGGCAGCTTATTCCTCTTTTTAGTATGACGGGCACCCAGAGGAAGATTGTCAGCATGCGCTGACGGGTGCCCGGCGCGCGAGTAGGGGAAGAGGACTCTTCCCT
>VSNO01000231.1 GCA_009774375.1 Lachnospiraceae bacterium | reverse complement strand
GGCTGTGATTCCGTGAGGTTCGCTGTCTCCCCCATGACATCCGCTTTGTCGCCGCTGCGGCTCACCACAGTCTGTGCAAATCCTTTTGCCTCAAGGAGCATCTGCGCGTCCGCTTCCTTCTGGGCGATCTCCGTGAGTGCGATCATACTGTCCACAGCTTCCTTTTTTGCCTCCTCTGTCAGCTCTTCATTCTGGATGATCTCCAGAAGTGACTCCTTGTTCTGCGCTCTCGTCTGTTCCTTTAACAGCTTTGCCCCCGCAAGGGTAGACACACCCGACGCGCTGGTAAACACGGCCTCCCCCGGTATCTCCTGCTCGATCACAGTCGCACCGGATTCATCTGTGTTGACGGCAAGGGTGTCGGCTGACGCCGCATCGTCCGCAGCAGCCGTGTCGATCGCGCTGTCAGACACAGCGTTCATATCGCTGCTCAGATAATTGTCCGTGATCGTCACATCATCCGTGTCAAGGCTCGCAATATCCGTATCATCTCCTGTTCCGGACGCGTAATTCTGGATCATTCCATCTGTGTCTTCCCTCAGCGATATGGCATACATATCTTCATCAGAGATATCATATGTAAGCTCGCTGCTGCCGTCCACAGATATAAAATCCTCTTCTCCAATTTTGGTACCGGCAAAGTTCAGATAACCTGCTACCGCTATCATGACTGCCAATGCCGTGATCATAATCTGGTTCTTTCTTAATATTTTTTTCACCAAACCATATCCTTCCTGTTGTTTCTCTTTGCTACTTCTATCATATTCATGGCATAGTTTTCTTAGACTTAATATTTTCAACTTTTTTGCATCCACGCATCGTCACCCCATCTGCAATACTTCGACCTTGTTTGCCTCCACACCGTACAGCGCCATCACAAGTCTGACGATCTGGAGCCTTACCGCCTCATTTGCAGCTCCCTTGGCAGAGATCACCACGCCGCCGATCTCCGGTCTCCTGGTCTGTGCGATAAACGGCACCTCATTGCCGCTTTCATCTGTAGTGTATACTGTCGCCTCCTCCTTTCGAAGCTCGCTGCCCTCACCGTTGACGGAATTGGACACAGGGATATCCTTTTCAACGATATACTCCTGCGAATTTTTCATATAGATCAATACCTTTACCTCTCCCACACCCGCAACACTGGACAGAAACTCTTCCAGCTCTCTCTCCAGCCCTCTCCTGTATTCGTCCGCGGAAGTCTCGTTTTTTTCATTCCCGCCAGTCTGCATGCTCGCGGCTGCATCCGTTCTCTCTGTCTTCTGATTTTTCCTGGATACATAGCTGCCGGCATTGTTCCCCGTCGGCAGCAGGATGACAAAGATCAGTATCCCGCTCAGAAAAATGATGAGCATCGTCTCCTTTGCCGGCCGTCCTTTGCCCCTGTCTCCTCCACTAATGATCATCCGGATCCTGTCCCGAATCTTCCCCGGCATTCACCGCACCTCCATTCCTGCTGTCATATTCCTCATGTGCCTCGCCCATGATCTTTTCTTCCCAGAGCTGTTCGTAGTATGCCGCCCCGTCATCGATCCGTTCCGTCTCCGTCATCTCTCTCCACTCCTTCTCCCATCTGGAATACAGCTGGTCCGCCCTGGAAAAACTGTTCTCAACCTGTCCCACGAAAGAGAAAACCACATTACAGCAGATACACATCGTCAACAGATAGGAAAATAATTTCAGGTATTTCTGATAAACGCTCCCCTCCGTGAGCTGGATCAGACATTGAAAACAGATCACGGTATACACCAGACGCCTTACCTCCGCCGCCAAAATCTCCATTAGCTCTCCCCCTTCACTTCCCATAAATCCGAAGAACGCGCCTTATACCTGCTTCGTCTTTCAACTCGTCGCGTTCGTGACCGCTGCGATCGTCACAAAGAACAGCGTCGTGACCGTGATCAGTATCCGAAGCAGCATAAAACCAGCCTCCGAAATATATTCCACACACTTCATCATCTGACGCTCGCCGCAGATGCTCCCCAGCGCACCGCTCACTTTTATGATGATGAGGATCATGAACGCCTTTATGATCGGCGCCAGGATCAGCAGTACCAGGACCACCAGGATCAGTACGCCGAGACTGTTCTTGACCGCGATCGCCGATGCCAGTGTCACGCTCGATACGGACTCCACGATATCCCCGATCCCTGGAATCGCCCCGGCCGTCTTCTGGATCACCGCATTGTTCGTCCTGTCGACCACAGGTGTGATGATCACCTGCAGGATCCCACTGCCGGACATCACCACGACCATCACTTTCAGCACCCACTGCATGCCCTTTTTGATGAGCTCCATCAGTCCTTTGAACCGCTCCTCGCCCCAGATGCTCTCCACCACGCCGAGCATCACATATCCCTCGACCACCGTCGTCAGCGAAGCCGCCACGATCCCCTCTATGAGGCACAGGAATCCCAGGAGCATCTTGTAAAAGATCAATGCCGTGAGCCCGGAACCTGCCGCTGCGATACAGATCATATATGCCGGTATCATCAATTTTAAGAACTCGATCATCTGCATCATCGTCTCCTCGACGATCCCGAGCACTTCATGAAAAGCGTCGATGAGCACTACCAGCTGGCATAATATAAAAAAAGTTTTCGCAGCCTTCGCCGCCCCCTCATTCTTGAGCGCCGCCATCAGATTGCTCACCATAGCCACCAGGATGAACAGGATCAGCACAGTGATGAACAGCCGTTTCCAATCATCGAATACACCTGCCACCGACTCCCTTATATATCTCCAGAACAATCCCGGATCCAGCGCCCAGTTTCCTTTTAACACATCCTCTATAAAATCCATGGAATCTGTATTCCTTCCGGGCAGCAGATCCTTTAACAGATCATCCAGCACACCCAGATCCGGAAGGATATCGATCTCCTGCCACAAACTAATCTCCTGACTCATCGCATCATTCCCTCTAGCATGTCTATCATAATCCGTATGATCGGAAAACCTGCCACCATGATCGCCACCTTCCCAAAGAGTTCTATGTGATTGCTGAGCGCCGAATACCCGGAATCCTTACAAAGATTTGACGCAAAATCGCACACATATGTGATCCCTATGATCTTTAAGAGCAGTGATACATACGCGATATTCCCACCCAGCGCCGCTTCCCACTCCTCCAGCTCCTGCATCGCATTTCCCAGCACTGCAAGGATCCTGATCGCGATAAAGAAACTGACAAGGATGATAACCAGCGTCGCAAACTCCGGCTTGTCTTTCCTGATGACAAGCGCCGCAAAAAGACCTGCTATGGCAAGCACACAAATCTGAATCATACCATTCCCCCATCATCACCAGATCACAACGCAAACAGATCCTGTATCATCTCAAACAACTGATATATGTATGGAACGATCCAGGACAGCACCAGCACCAGTCCCGCAAGGCTGATTAGAAACGCATGTTCTTCCCTTCCGCTGTGTTTCAACACCTGTCCCAGGATCGTTATCAATATGCCAACCGCCGCTATCTTAAATATCAGACTGACTTCCATTTTCATCCCCATTTCATGAATACTCGTATTGATTCTGCATCTACAAGAACAGAATGATGCACAATATCCCGGTCAGGGTGCTAAGTGCTTTGATCAGCCTGCTGTTCTCGTTCTTTTTCACCGTAATCCTGTCGATCTCACTATCGATCTCCATCTCAAACAACCGGAGTGCATCCACCTGCAGCTGCTCTCCTTCGCACTCGAAGCAATCTCCCATCCTTGCCAGATACTCTGTTCCGATCCGCGAAAACTCTGCCCTGCCTTTCCTGTCATTGACCGCCCTGTTCCATATGCCGATCAGGGAGTTTCCATCCCGCTCCCTCATCCCCCTGGCGACATCCTCCAGAAAAAGGTCATAAGGCGGCTCCGCCCTGCCTGCCATGATATCAAAGATCTCTTCCATCGGCCTGTGCAGATAGGTGATCTCCCCCAGAATATACAGAAGTATCTGTTTTTGCTGTTTCAAATGCCTGATATCACTGCTCATCTCACCGCAGAGTGACCAGCCGAATCCAAGCGCCCCTGTCATCACGCAGGCACCTGCAACAAATTTCTGCCACATAATCTGTTCCCCTCCCTGTCATAAACTTCAAAATACCTGTCCATCCGCCCATCCATGGACAGCACGACAAACCGGTCTATGAGCCCCATGCCAAGGATCTGCTCCAGCCCTGCCTTGTGCCGGACGTCCTCGATGGAACTGCCGTGAACCGTCGCCAGGATACTGCATCCGCTCACCCCCGCATGGAGGATCGCCTCGGCATCCGCACTTTTCCCGATCTCATCAATGGCGATCACCCGCGGCGCAAATGTTCTCACCAGTATGGAGATCCCCTGCTGCTTATCTCCCCCTGTGATGATGTCTGTCCTCTCGCCGCAGTCGAGCATGGCGCTTCCCCTGTATGCCCCCGCGATCTCCCCTCTCTCATCGACCACGCCTACATTGCAGCCCTGAAAACCTCCGCTTCCATTTGATATCAGGCGTATCGTATCCCGAAGCAGTGTTGTCTTTCCCACTCCCGGCGGCGATATGATCAGGGTGTTCACCGGTTTCCCCTCCTCTGCTCCGCGGTAGAGATAGCCGATCATCTTTTCCGCGATCCCCTTATGTTCATGTGCCAGCCTGATATTCATGTAACGGATATATTTGGCAATGAACCTGCCGTTCCCATCTGCCGTAAGCTCCCCTGTGATGCCGATGCGGTGTCCCCCCTCAACCATGATATACCCCTGTTTCCGCTCTTCTTCATAAGCGTACACAGAATCATGACACACATAGCGGAATATCTCCTCCATCTCCCGCTCTCCATATATCATAGGAAGCCTGTGCTCACGATCGTCCAACACCCGCACCGGCTGATTCACGCGCAGCCTGATCTCCTGCAGCTTCCCGAAACACACTCCGCTTCCCTCCC
>VSNO01000230.1 GCA_009774375.1 Lachnospiraceae bacterium | reverse complement strand
CTGCGGGATAATGAGCGCATATTTGCTCATTTTCCGGCAGCCATGCCGCTTGCACGTTTGTATACAGATCGTCTCCTTCCTCGTCAAAATTAACAGAGAGATCACCGCATAAAGAAATGTTTATGACGCAGCTCTGAGGCATCACATAACTCTGCAAAAACTCCTTGTACGGCGCTGGAAGCGTGTATTTCAGCGCCTGCTCAATCTCCTCGATGTCATTGTCGGTCAGGGCAGATTTCCGCACCCCCTCCTGGAACAAAGACGGCTCCCTTCTTCGCAGTATGTCCAGATATTCTATTGCTTTACTCATATGTACGCTTCCTTTCTGTTATTGTTCGTATGAACCTGTAAATTTATTTTAACACAGACATAAACACCAGTCTATCTTTTCTTCCTTTTTTTGCCGAACACAGATTAAGTCTTTTTTCGCGCATAAAAATGTGTTAAACTATGTGTATAATACTTATAATAACGTAATAACGATTTTTCAGGCAGAAGGGATACATATTATGAACTGTAATGACAACCACATTTTTGACGAACTGACATTTCTGATAGACCGGTCGGCGCTGATCTGGCTGACGATCATGGCGGGAGCGTCTCTCATGATCGGACTGCTCTGGCTTGCCGGCGCACTGCCAGCCGCAGCGCTGTGGTCGCTGATCTGGCTGCTTCCGACAGCACCCGCCCTGCTGTTCGTCGTGCGCCGCTGCCACAAAAAGGCAAAAATACTCGCACAGAAGCAGCAGATCTCCATGATGGCATACCATGCCAAGCAGGTGATGGAACATCTGCAGGAGCAGATCCCCGACACGCTGATCTCTGACAGCAGGATCAAGATGCGCTATCTGGCACGCCACGGTGTCGACATCGATGCCGCGATGGCAAGGCTCGGACACAATGTGGAGAAATATAACAGGCTCGCCATGGCGTTCCTGCAGAACAGTGATAAATATGAAGACACGCTCTATGACCTGATGCAGCCCGGCACGCTGAAGGAATACGGCACATACGCCCATACGCTGCGCGTCAGGGCAAATGAGCTGGGGCTTGTCACCCTCACAGACACCGCATTTTTCCATGAGATCGAAGCCTATGCCGGCGACCTGAACGTACTGCGGGACAATTGGAAGAAACTCTCCTTTGAGCTTGACGAAGCCTACAGCATTCTGAACCAGTACATAAGATCACTCAATCTAAAAGACGAGCCGATCGACAAGGAAGGAAATCATATGTCCTTCAAAATGTGGGGCGAACAGCTGCAGGAAGCTTTTCGGGCTCTCGAGACCTATGATACCCAGAAAGCCAAAACAATATTGAACGAGCTTGTCAGATTCCCGATCGACTCGGACATCACCAAAGCGCTCAAGGGAATCATCTCCAATATCGACGATATGATGGCTGTTTAAAAAGGAGGTTATTCCCCGTCAAACAATGCCTTCTCCAGCTCGGCGATATCATCCGCGTTGGGTGTATACACATTATCGATCAGCTCGATCCGCACGGTCATGGAAGCCGCCGCATCGTACTGCACCTCTGCAAGTACCGTTTCCATGCTGCTCTTGAATTCACCGTACACCGCAGCCACCATATCCTCCTCCGAAGGCGGCTCTGATGACTCCGCCCACTCGTTCATCATTGCCGCTACATTTTCCTCATGCAGCGCCAGCGCAGGTTTGAAAATATTCATCTTCTCATAGGAAACGGTCACATTGTAGGAGCCATCGCTCTGTTTCTTGGCGTCCTCGACCGTATAGCGGACTTTTCCAAGCAGATCCATATAGATCTGGCGGAACTCCTCCTTGTGATCGTCCGATACGCCGAGCCTACTGCAGAACACGCTGACTCCCGTATCGATCCCCTGTGCGTACAGTGCCTGTGCATCCTCTGCAGTTCCCAGCTTGATCTCCACGAAGGCGGCCGGGTCATTTTTGTACGACGCGTCCAGAAGCGCCTGCAGATATGTCCGGACACTTTTATCTGATGTGCAGCCGCTGACCATTCCGGTCAGAAGCACACTGACCAGCAGAAAGACCATGACTGCCGCATTTTTTCTAATTCCTGTATTTTCCATCTCTGTCTCCAAAAACCAGAACGCATATCCCACGCTGTTGAGATATGCGTTCTGCAACTATTAGCCCTCTAACTCTACTTTATCAAGATGCCAGATCTCATCCACATACTGCTGGATCGTTCTGTCAGAAGTGAACTTACCGACCTTCGCCACATTGAGCATAGCGCTCTTTGCCCATGCAGTCGTATCCTTGTAAGCCTTCTCCACCCTCTTCTGCGCATCCGCATAAGAATGGAAATCTTTCAGGATAAAGTAGCGGTCAGCCTTGTCTGTATCGATCGTGTTGAGCAGGGAATTGTACAGACTTCTGAAAAGCTCCCTGTCCTCCGAATACGTTCCGTCCACAAGCTGGTCTACGACCTTTCTGATCTCCGCATCGCTGTTGTAGATATCCATCGGATTGTAACCGCCGTTGTTCTCATAATTGATGACCTCATCCGAGCTCAGACCAAAGATAAACGCATGCTCCATACCCACTTCCTCGACGATCTCCACATTCGCACCATCCATCGTGCCGAGCGTCAGCGCGCCGTTGAGCATGAACTTCATGTTGCCTGTACCGCTTGCCTCCTTGGAAGCCGTGGAGATCTGCTCGGAAATATCCGCTGCCGCAAAGATCAGCTCCGCGTTGGATACCCTGTAATCCTCGATGAATACAACCTTGATACGGTTCTTGACGATCGGATCATTGTTTACCTTGTCCGCCACAGCGTTGATCAGCTTGATAGTCAGCTTCGCATTCTTGTAGCCGGCCGCCGCCTTCGCGCCAAAGATAAATGTCCTCGGATAAAACTCCATGCTCGGGTTTGCCTTCAGCTCGTTATACATATGCATCACGTGAAGGATATTGAGCAGCTGTCTCTTGTACTCGTGAAGCCTCTTGACCTGCACGTCAAATATGGAATCCGGATCAACCGTGACGCCATTATGCTCCTTGATATATTTTGCCAGACGCACTTTGTTCTTGCGCTTGATCTCCATAAATTCTTTCTGCGCTGCAGGATCGTCCGCATATTTTGCGATGCCGTCGATCACAGGCAGATCCACGATCCAGTCCTCGCCCACCTTCTCTGTCACCCAGTCTGCAAGCAGCGGGTTGGCATGAAGCAGGAAACGCCTCTGTGTGATACCGTTTGTCTTGTTGTTGAACTTCCGCGGGAACATCTCGTAGAAGTCCTTCAGTTCCTGATTCTTGAGGATCTCTGTGTGGAGCCTTGCCACACCGTTCACGCTGTAGCCGGCAACGATCGCCATATGCGCCATCTTCACCTGGCCGTCCGCGATGATCGCCATCTTCTTGATCTTGTCGGCGGGCTCGGGATATCTGTTCACGATGTCCAGCAGGAACCTGCGGTTGATCTCCTCCACGATCTGGTAGATCCTCGGGAGCAGTCTCTGGAACAGGTCTACCGGCCACTTTTCCAGCGCCTCTGCCATGATCGTGTGATTGGTGTACGCGCAGGTCTTTGTCGTGATCTCCCACGCCTCATCCCACTCCAGGCGGTAATCATCGAGCAGAATCCGCATCAGCTCGGCGATCGCCACTGTCGGGTGTGTATCATTCAACTGGAAAGTAACTTTCTCGTAAAATTTGTGAATGTCGTCATGTCTTGACATGTATTTCTCGATCGCAGTCTGCACAGATGCAGAAATAAAGAAATACTGCTGTTTTAAACGGAGCTCCTTACCGGAAATGTGGTTGTCATTCGGATAGAGGACCTCAACGATATTTCTGGCAAGATTCGTCTGCTCCACCGCCTTCTGGTAGTCGCCCTTGTCAAAGGAGTCGAGACTGAAGCAGTCCATCGGCTCTGCATCCCAGATCCTGAGTGTGTTCACGATACCGTTTCCGTAGCCGACAACCGGAAGGTCATAAGGCACAGCCTTGACAGACTGGTAATTCTCCTGATACCAGATCAGCCTGCCGTCCTCCTCCCTGCATGCCACGTTTCCGCCGAACTTGATCACTTTGGTGTACTCAGGGCGTCTCAGCTCAAACGGATTGCCGTCCCTGAGCCAGTCATCCGGAACCTCTCTCTGAAATCCATCCCTGATCTGCTGTTTGAACATACCGTAGCGGTAGCGGATACCACAGCCGTATGCGGAATAGCCAAGTGTGGCGAGCGAGTCGAGGAAGCATGCTGCAAGCCGCCCCAGACCGCCATTTCCAAGAGCTGCATCCGGCTCCTGGTCCTCGATCACATTGATATCCAGTCCAAGCTCTTCCAGAGCTTCAGAAAATTCCTTGTATGCCATCAGGTTGATCATGTTATTGCCGAGAGCGCGCCCCATCAGAAACTCCATGGACATATAGTACACGGTCTTGGGATCTTTCTCGTCATAAGCCGCCTGTGTCTTGAGCCAGTGATCCACAATGTTGTCCTTCACAGCATAGGCTACCGCCTGAAAGATCTGCTGCTCCGTGGCTTCCTCCAAAGTCTTCCTGTACAGTGTCTTTACATTGTACAGTACGCTTCTCTTAAACATCTCTTTGTCAATAATTGGCTTTTTTGGCATTTCGTTTTCTCTCCTTTTGTCCTGTGCCCCATTTCTTAAAAGTACATCGCTTACTCCAAGGATTTTGAACACGTGATTTTTTAGATTCCTGCTATTTTTTAACAATTCTGCTTTCATTCTTCATATTATAGCACACTATGTCAGATCTTTAAACAATTAATTCATGAAATTGGATTATTTTTCTGCTTTTTCATGTTCCTCCTGCTCAAGCGCCTCCTCCTCGAGCCTTTTTTCTTCTATCTGCTCCTCGAGCGTCTCTGCCCGTTCCTGCTCCTCGTCCGTGCCGGATACCGCATTATTCCGCTTATCGATCTCCTCCTGCACTTTTTTCTCGAGTTCCGCCGACGCCTTATCCACCGTGTCCTGGGACACTTCACGGAGCGCCGATGCCGCGCCCGCTTCCAGGATCGTCTGCTTTGCCCTTGCCAGGCCGTCGAGAGGACTGTCCGCGATGTGTTTCTGTTCCAGCTCCCGCGCATCCCGGATCTGCTGATGCCCCTTTCTCTGCAGGTCCATCATC
>VSNO01000023.1 GCA_009774375.1 Lachnospiraceae bacterium | reverse complement strand
CAATATGTAACTGCTTACATTATCCCTGTTTTTCGGCCTTTTCAAAAACTGTCATCAAAATATGCATCCTCTCTCAAAAATTGTCTCTTGAATGTAAAGGCTTACAATGCTAAAGTGAGTGACATACGGAGCGTGCCAGACAGAGTGGTGCGGCTTCGGGAAAACGTTGTAGTTAAAAATCATAAGGGAGGAAAGTAAATGAAAAAGAAAGCATTATCTTTACTTTTGGCATCAACGATGGTTATTTCCTTGACCGCATGCGGAGGCGGAGGGGATGACGCGTCAAGTTCATCATCAAACAATACGAATAACGATGCAGCAGCTTCGAATTCTTCATCGAATGACGCGGCATCAGGTGACACAGCAGCATCGAATGATACCGCAGGTGACACGGCATCCGGTGAGAAGCCCGATTATCATGAAGTCCTTAAGGATGGTATCACGGTTGTTGTAAATGGTACACTGACTGCTTCTGTAGATAACGGACAGGCAGATTTCGAGAAGCAGTGGGAAGAGGCAGTCGGGATCGATTTGACGATCCAGCAGCTCGATCATTCCGGGTACACGGATGCGGTCGGACGTCTCTTCGCAAGCCAGGACTATCCTGACGCGATGATCATGAGTGCTGAGATGTTTAAGCAGTACGCGCCGACAGGTCTTCTGTGGGATATGGCAGATGCGTATGCAAACGCGGAGTTCCAGTCCAGGATCACGCTTCCCTCGATCAATGAGAATATGAAGGATGAGGAAGGGCATTTGTATGCTTTTGCACCTGCTTATGGAAATGGCTGTGTGACATATGTAAAGAAGGCATGGCTCGATGCAGTAGGCATCAATATAGATGATATTAAGACTTACGATGATTACTATAATATGCTGAAGGCATTCCATGACGGCGATCCGGACGGAAACGGTGTCGATGGCGATACATACGGTGTTATAGCAGCAGGCTTCATCGGAACTGAGGCTCCGTGGATCAACTATCTGCCTGAATTCTGGCAGGGTGCATTTCCGGCGATCTACCAGAAAGAGGACGGCACATGGATAGATGGTTTCCAGGAGGATGCGACCAAAGAAGCTCTTCTGAGGATGCAGCAGGCTTACAAGGACGGTGCGATCGATCCGGAGACACTGACAGCATCGACGAAGATCGCACGTGAGAAATGGTTCTCCAACGATCAGAAAGGTTCTGCGGGTGTGTTTACATATTGGGCAGGTACATGGTACAGAAATCTCACGGACTTCTTTATCAAGAATGAAGTGGACGAGGAACTTGTACAGCTTCCACCGATCCAGGAGATCAAAGATACGTTTGGCGGTTATCTCAACAGAGAGGCTCCGGTATGGGTTATCATCGATCAGGGTGACCCTGTGCGCAACCAGGCAGTGTTTGACGCACTTCTTGACACGATGCTCGACGGCGATGTTGTGCAGACACTGTGGGTATACGGAGCAGAGGATGTTCACTGGTCCACAAAGGCTGAGGAGTTTACAACGAATCCTGGAACAGAGAAGGAACAGAGTTACACGTATGAGGAAGGCGTATTCCATATGAAGCCTTCGCCAAATGACCCGAACACCGTATGGAAGAAGAATTACATTGATCCGGCACTTGCGATCTCACCGCTGACAAACGGCTTTGACGATCAGGATGAGCTTGCAGCCGCTGGTAACAAGTTCTTTACAGAGAACTGTGTGGATGCACCTGCTACACCGGTTTCTGAGACATTTACAAACGAGTCCGGTACGATCCACGATGCGAAGATGGCGGTGATCACAGCAGTCGTAGTGGATGGCAGTGATGTAGAGTCAGCAATGCAGACGTATGTCGACACAGTTGGTTCGATCATTGACCAGTGTCTGACAGAGCTGAATGCAGCTCAATAATGCAGCGGTAAATGCAATAGACAGCATGAGAAAAATATAGCAGGTAGTTTGCGCTTCTGTCTGTAAAGAACTGTGAACAGATCATTTGTTTGCAGTTATCGGATGGAAGCGCGACTATTATCAGAGTATGCGCTGGACAGCAGTGACCGTTTGATCCGATCCGGTCGCAAATATTCAGTAGACGATATGCGTATCTGTCGTTTACGGGAAACACAGATGATATCTGGATTCCTGCAAAAAATAAATAGAGAAAGGAAGAGAACGGTATGAGTAAGAAAAAAGTCGTAACCTCCGGTGGTATCGAGGTTCGGGAGAAACCGCTTGGACTCCGCATATGGAACAACAGGGGATACTATGTCATGTTTCTGCCGGTATTGATATTTTTGCTGATCATGCATTACTGGCCCATGCTCGGTGTGCGCTACGCATTTTATGATTATAAGCCGGTAGGAGCAAAAACCTTTGTCGGTTTCGATCATTTTGCGAAGATGTTTTCGACCCCGGCATTCTGGACGGCGTTCTGGAATACACTGGAGCTGAGTATCGCAAACCTGGTTTTGACGAATGTATCAGCAGTAGTGGTATCTATTTTCCTGAACGAGATGAAGAATCTGTTTGCAAAGAAGACACTGCAGACAGTCATCTATCTGCCCCACTTTATGTCATGGGCAGTGGTGGCATCCATCTTCAGCTTGTTCCTGTCACCTTCCAGCACCGGTATGGTGAACGGTCTGCTGAGAGACTGGGGAATATTGAAGGAGGCGGATAAGAATATCTACTTCCTCGCAAATACGACATGGTGGCGTCCGATCTACTGGTTTATCCAGGTCTGGAAGGAAACAGGCTGGGGAACCATCATCTATCTGGCGACATTGTCCGGTATCAATCCGGAATTGTATGAGGCAGCGGACATCGACGGTGCGACCCGTATGCAGAAGATCCGTTTCGTGACACTGCCTGCACTGACCAACACGATCATCACAGTATTGATCCTGAATCTTGCAAAGGTCATGAACCTGTTTGAGTCCGTGTTCGTACTTTACAACAACGCTGTTTTCGAGGTGTCAGACGTTATTGCGACATATATCTACCGTCAGACTTTTGCGATCGCGCTGCCGAATTACGGTTACTCAACGGCTGTGGGACTTTTCCGTTCCCTCGTGGGCTGTGTGCTGGTGCTGATCTGTAACTATGCGAGCAAGAGAGTCCGCGGACGCGGTATTGTGTAGGAGGTGTGGATATGGCAAAAGAAATGGTTAGCAAGAAGCCCGGCGATAAGCTGCATGTATTTGATGTAGTGAACTACATCGTGTTCATATTGATCGGCCTGGTCATCATCGTTCCGATCTGGAAGGTTGTCGTGGACTCATTTAATAAGGTTGGCGTGTATCAGTTCATGCTGTGGCCCAACTCGTTTACGCTGGATGGCTACAAGACGATCATCGGAACCCAGCAGCTCTATATGCCGTTTGTGATCTCGGTTGTCACAACCTTGCTGGGAACTCTGTTAGGACTGGTGCTGTCTACACTCGGCGGATATGTGCTTGTTCAGTTTGATATGCCCGGACGCAACCTCTTCGCATACATACTGCTTTTTACCATGATCTTCTCCGGTGGTATGATCCCGGAGTATCTGGTAATGAGAAGACTGGGTCTCGTGAACAACTGGTGGATCCTCGTTGTAAAACACGGTATGAATGTCTACAACCTGGTGCTGATGAGAAACTTCTTTGAGGGTATCCCGGGTTCGCTGTACGAGGCGGCAAAGATCGACGGCTGCTCTCCGATGGGAATCTTCTTCAAGATCGTGCTCCCGCTCTCCAAGGCGGCGCTTGCTTCCATTGGTCTGATGTTCTCGGTAGCAGTGTGGAACGATTATTCAACCGTAAAGATCTACATCACAGATCCTTTGCAGGTAAACTTCCAGTATAAGCTCAGAAACATGATCATGGACGGTGATACACCGATCACCGGCTATAAGGTTTCGCAGAGTACGCTGTACAATGCGGGTATCATCTCCGCGGTCCTTCCGTTCATGATCCTGTATCCTTTCCTGCAGAAGTATTTCGTAAAGGGTGTCAATATCGGAGCTGTCAAGGAATAACAAAATGAGAATAAATGTGAAAAAGGGAAACGAACGTTTCCCTTTTTTGAAAAAAATAGAATGGGAGGATATACTATGGAAAGAACTGCAGTCAGAATCTTCTGGGCGGCGGATTCGACCGTCCAGACAAACGACATCACAACATATCCTCAGACGGGAATCGGGCAGGTATTTTCCCTTTATACCAGAGATGGTGTGATCGTATCCAATCACGCCAAAAACGGCAGGAGCACCAAGAGCTTTATGGATGAGGGGCGGCTTGATGCGATCGGCAGGCAGATCGGTGAGGGTGATTTTTTATTCATACAGTTCGGACATAATGATGAGAAGAGTGAGGATCCGGCGCGGTATACGGAGCCATATTCCACTTTTATGGAGAATCTGAAGGCTTATATCGATGTGGCGAGAAAGCACAAGGCCAATCCGGTGCTGATCACGCCCCTTGAGCGCAGGTGTTTTGTGGATGCGAAGCATCTCGGAATGGGGGCGCATTCGGACTATGTGGCGGCGATGAAGCAGACGGCAGGGACACATCATGTGCCGCTGGTGGACCTGTACAGCATGAGCCGCTGTGAGCTGAAAAAAGCGGGCGAGCCGGACAGCCGCAAGTGGTACATGTACTTCGGTGCGGACCTGTACGAGAATTATCCCGGGGGAAAAACGGACAATACGCATCTGCGGTATGAGGGCGCGGTGTTCTACGCGGGGCTGATCGCAAGGGGACTGCGGGAGCTCGGCGGGATCTACAGCGATCTGCTGCTGGATGCGGTATAAAACAAAGACAGAGGGCAGGAAAGAAGATGAGCAGGGGAAAGGCTTGTCCCCTGCTCATCTCTATGTATTGTATGAAACGGTCTGTTATTCTATCACGCTTGGAAGGCGGAACTTGCTGATCAGTGAATCCAGTGTAGTCGCCTGCGCTGACAGCTCTTCGCTTGTTGCGGAGGTCTCCTGTGCTGTCGCGGAGTTTGACTGAACTACTTCGGAGATCTGGCTGACACCCTGCTCGGCCTGTTTCATTGCCTCTGCCTGTTCGTTTGCCATCTCGCTGATGGACTTGGAGGACTGTGCGATCAGTTCGATCCCCTCCACTACTCGGTTGATCGAATCGTTTACAATGTCCACGGTCTTGCTGCCGTCTGCGATCGCGTTCAGCGATGTCTCGATCAGAGTCCTTGTCTCAGCAGCGGAGTTTGCACTCTGCTCTGCCAGCTGGCGGATCTGGTCTGCGACGACGGAGAATCCTCTTCCGGCCTCACCGGCTCTTGCGGCCTCAATGGAAGCATTCAGTGAGAGCAGGTTTGTCTGTGATGCGATGTCCTCGATCTCGGAGATGATGTTGCCGACCTGCTGTGATGCGTCGTTGATGCGCGACATTGCGTCCATCATCGCTTTCATCTCCTTGTGGCTGCGCTCGGCTTCCTCGGCGTATGTGCGCGCCTGGTTGTAGGATTCGCCTGCGCTGTTTGCCGTGATGCGGATGTCATCGGAGATCGTAGTGATGGTTGCCTGCATCTCCTCAACTGCGCCTGCCTGGTCGGTTGCGCCTTCTGCAAGGCTCTGGGATGCTTCTGTCAGGTTTCCGGCGCCTGCGGCCACCTGGTTCGATGCATCGCTGACAGACTGCATGGTTTCCACGAGCTGTCTCTTCAAGAGTGCCATGGCGGTGAGAATGGACTCAAACTCTCCGGAATACTTGGATTTGTCACTGCTTGTAGCAGTAAAGTCGGCGTTCGCCATCTGATCCAGAATACTTCCCACATCGTGGATGATAAACTGCAGGGTAGCTGCCATGGAAATACTTGTGGCAACCATTTCAGCGAGCTCATCCTTGGTCTCAACGGTCGGGAACGGCGAGGAGAGGTCTCCCTGTGCAAACGTATCCAGACGATCCTTGAGCTGGTCCAGAGGTGTCGCGATGCTGTTTGCGATGTTCTTGCCCAGCGAGAGTGCAAAGACGATTGAACCGACGATGACTACGATGATGACTACGATCAGAATGATCACAATGGTTGCGAGAAGGGTGGACTGGGACTGGCCTTTTTCTACTTTGATCTCCATGATCTCTGTCAGATCTGTATAGATGTCATTGTACATAGGGGCGAGTTCGCCAAGAGCCTTGTCCTGTGCAAGCTTGCACAGTTCCCGATCCGTGGTTGCACCCTGAGCGATGATCTCTTCCTCAAATGTCCAGTAATCGTCAAGTTTATCCTGGACATCTTTGTATAGGGCTTTATTTTCCGCTGTGACCATAGCGGACTCGAGTGAGTTGAATTCTTTGGTAAAGGTGTCTTTATAAGTTTCATGGTTCGCGAGCAGGGTATCGATGGCTTCCTGGTCATCATAGCCGATGATACCACGCATTGCGGAGCGCGAGTCCGCAAACTGTGTCATGGCTCTGCCGATATCGCCCTGTGCAAAACCGTAATTCACCAATGCAGATGAGAACAGCTGGGAAACGACGAACATCGTGATCAGTGTGACGACGGACACGGTGGTCATGATCACGGCGACTGTGATAAAGGCTCTGACGAGCCGGTCTTTGATTTGCAGGTTGTTCAATTTCTTTAACATGGTCTTGATTCTCCTTATACTTGGTATTTCTTTGGCGCTGCGGACAACGCAGGATATCTTGTCTGATGTAAGGCATCGCGGCAGCAGCCGGATATATTTTATTCCTTCTGTGCAGTTAGACTATATCAACTGTTCAGTACATTCACGGAAATGAGTGCATGTATTAGAGCGTGTTTGAAAAATCATTCTGACAGTCCGCTATCCCACTCCGCGCGATATCTGTGCCAAACTCAGTTAACGTAGCCTGCTACGCCTTCTTCATTTATCACAAATCTCGCACAAACTGTGACTTACATTGGGCAGAAAGTATTTTTCAAACACGCTCCAGAACCATCGATGTGATGGGACTATTGACAGTACGATGAAGCACGCTCGCATGACGTGTAATAAATCCCTGATCTGGTACTAAATAGTTATGGTTGTATCATATTTTCATGCTCAGGACAAATAAATTATATGTGATCTAATTATACATCGTCCGGACAGGTTTGTCCAACTATTTTCTGAAAATAATCCTATAAAATAATGCAGTGATTTATGATTCCACGATTTCCAGCAGTTTGCCTGTGATGTCCGCCATGTTGGAGGAGACCTGTTTGGTGTTCTGCGAGATGCGCACATTTTCCTCCACGACGTTGGAGATGCGTTCGATCTGGCTGACTGCGTGGGATACGATGTCGACGTTCTGACGGACCATGTTGGTGATCCTGGCAATGTCATGGTCGGTATGTTCGATATTTTCCACGACGATGCCAAAAGCCTCCACGGTCTGGTCGGTGATCGCGC
The DNA here is from genome assembly GCA_009774375.1 of Lachnospiraceae bacterium. Taxonomy (GTDB): domain Bacteria; phylum Bacillota; class Clostridia; order Lachnospirales; family Lachnospiraceae; genus COE1. The sequence goes on along the minus strand of VSNO01000023.1, from coordinate 27,637 downwards.
GCCCGTCCTCGACAGCGTTGATCGAGTTCATGATCAGTTCGCTGGTCTCCCTTGCCGCCTGCGCGCTGCGCGTTGCGAGCTCACCCACCTGTTTTGCCACGACGGCAAAGCCTTTGCCCATGTCACCGGCTCTTGCCGCCTCGATGGAAGCGTTCAGGGAAAGCATGTTGGTCTGCTGGGCGATGGAGTTGATCTCTCCGATGATCTTTTCGATCTCTATGGACATGTCGCTGATCTTCTGCATGGAGTCTTTCAGAAGTTCCATGCGCGACTGGGTCTGCAGGATCTTGTCCGAGGTGGTCCCGGTCGCGGCTGTGACAGCGGCTGTGGCGTTTACGCTGTTGTTCAGCTCCTCAGTCAGCTGGTTCATGGTCTGCTTTAAGTCTTCCACGGCGCGCTCCTGCTCGCCGGTTCCGTTGAAAATGTTCTCAGCGTTGTCGAGTGTCTCGCCGGAGACATTGTTCAGGTCCCGGCAGGCGTTTTGGACATTCTGGATCATGAGCTGGTTGTGTTCCATGTCCTGTTTCTGCTGTTCGAGCAGACTGTCATTTTCACGCATGCTCTGCTGGATCCCTTCCACCATCCTGTTGATGCTGTCGGACAGCATGGTAAACTCGGGATTACCCTGTTCGTTGACGGTGATGCTGAAGTTTCCCCTGGCGATCTCGTGCATGGAGTTGGATATGCGGTTGATTCCCTGCACGATCTTGTCATCCACCAGGCGGTTGATCATCCACAGCAGGATACCGAAGATGATCAGCATGCTCAGGGATACCACGATCGTCTGGTTGCGGCGCCCGGCATAGTATTCGCTTGACGGCATGAAGGTTCCGATGATCTGTCCGTTGTACTCCTCCGCCATATAATAGCCCTTTGTCCCGTCAATGACGGCTCTTCCGCTGCCTGTCAGACTGGATGGAAAGCCGGCGTCCGCGGCGGGAGTGCCGATCAGGGCGGAATTTCTGTGCGCCAGGATCAGCCCGCTTGCGGCATCGATGGCATAGATATAGCCTTTTTCACCGTAATCGATGTCCTGCAGCACGACAGAGATCTCGGTTCCGGCAAGCGTCTTTTCCAGAACTTCCGGGCGTACGCCGACCTGCACCAGTCCCTTGTCGTCGGTTCTCGCCACGCCGATGTACTGCATCACGATCCCCTCCGCCACATTCATCTGTGGTTCCTGTACGATCTCGATGGAAGGATCGTCCACGATCACCATAAAGGCGTTGGACTGTTCCCCGCTCTTCATGTCAAAGCCGATGTAGGCGTCGATCGTGCTGCTGGTGATGATGCCGTCCTCGTCAATGATATGCAGTTCATTGACCATCAGCCTGTCCTTGATCTCATTAAGTTTTTCCGTGTTGCCGTTGATGGACCGGTCTGCGGCGAGCATGTCCGCAAATGCCCTTGTCTTTGCGAGGTTGTCGCTGCTCAGGTTCTCGGTGAGCTGCGCGATGTTTGTCTCGTTTGCGGCGAGCTTTTCCCTGACATCCTCGAGCTTCGCATGGCTGGAGGTGGTGTTGGTGGTCAGGCTGACTACCGTCTGCAGTCCGAAGATCGCCAGGATCGTGATGAACAGACCGGCGAGCATGTAGTAAAAGAGCCGCTGAGTGAATATTTTTTTCATTGGGTATCTTCCTTCCTTGCTGTGGATAGTTTGTTCGCATGGCAGATATTGACAATATTATATCTTTTTCTTATAAGATCATCAAGTCTTTTGTGGAGAGTTGTGCAATTTGTGGCAGTCCGTGGTTACGGTTCACTTCGTTCGGTAACAGTCCGCGTGGCTGTCTGTCCGAGCAGCGCCTGTCATTGTACTGCATTCTGTACATTCTGTATCAACGGAAATAGCTTGACATTTGGATCGTGTTATGTTACCTTGTTATATAAGTTAGAATCAACTAACTTATATAAAATGATGATATGGAATTTTTTTGATCACATATTTTTATCGTACTGGCGGATCATTTTTGTAGGATGATTCCTGAACCAGGAACGGGTAAGCGCATATAATAATAAGGAAGAAAAAGGGGGAATACAGCATGGGTATCAATATGGATATCAGTGCAGCGGCAGGTGTGATGATACCGTTTATCGGCACCTCGCTCGGATCGGCTATGGTATTTTTCATGAGAAATCAGATGAATAGAAAACTGGAAAAACTGTTGATGGGATTTGCGGCAGGCGTGATGGTGGCTGCGTCGGTGTGGTCGCTTCTGATCCCTTCGATCGAGATGGCGGCGGAGCAGGAGAAGATCGCGTGGATTCCGGCGGCGGCGGGATTCATACTGGGAATGGCGTTCCTGCTGCTGCTGGACAGCGTGATCCCGCATCTGCATCTCGACACGGAGAAGCCGGAGGGGATCCGGTCCAGGGCGAAAAAGACGACAATGATGGTCTTTGCGGTAACGCTGCACAATATACCGGAGGGGATGGCGGTCGGCGTCACTTTCGCGGGCGCATTGCTGGAGAATACACAGATCACGATGGCGGGCGCGTTTACGCTGGCGCTGGGCATCGCGATACAGAATTTTCCGGAGGGCGCGATCATCTCAATGCCGTTAAAGAGCCAGGGGGCTTCGCGGAAAAAAGCGTTTGTGTACGGTGTGCTCTCAGGGCTTGTCGAGCCGGTCGGAGCGGTGCTGACGATCGCCCTCGCGGGACTGATCGTACCGATGCTGCCATATTTTCTGGCATTTGCGGCGGGGGCGATGATCTATGTCGTCGTCGAGGAGCTGATCCCGGAATCGCAGTCGGGAGAGCACACGAACATCGGGACGATCGGCGTCGCGGTCGGGTTCGTCGTGATGATGGTGCTCGATGTGGCGCTGGGATGACGGCAAAGAGGGCTTTAGCCGCCAGCCCTGGCGGTTCGGAGGATCCGGTCGACGGCGGCTTCGGCGTGTGTGGGCATATTGGCGGGAACCGTTCCGGTTTCCGGAGAGCCCGCTTCCGGCGCGCTGTCGCAGAAGGTCTGCAGGGCGTATCTGGCGAGCAGTGCGGAGACGCGCCCTCTCTCGATGGAATCTTCGGTTCCAAGGACAATGACAGCCAGATCATGCGTCGTGGTTCCGTCGTCCGCGGCCAGCGATGTGACCAGGCAGGCTCCCGATTTGTTGGTCGTGCCGGTCTTTAAGCCGGTGGCCTCGGGCAGGTTGTGCAGGATCGGGTTGGTGTTTTTCACTTCAAGGTCGAGGGATGGCAGGGCGGCGCTCTTCATGGAAGTGATATCCGTGATCTGCGGATAGACTTTTAACAGATACGATACCAGCCGGAACATGTCCTGTGCACTCATGCGGTTCTGGCGCTTTGAGGGGATGGCGTCCCCTGTGTAGACGGGCAGACCGTTGCAGTTGTAAAAGACTGCCTGGGAAAGTCCAAGCTCTGCCGCTTTCTGATTCATCATCTGGACAAAGGCGTCCTCCGAACCGGCGATGGTTTCCGCCAGACTCAGCGCGCACTCGTTGCTGGAGGGCAGGAGCGCGCCCACAAGGAGTTCCTGGACGGTGAGCTGCTGCCCGGCTTCCAGGGGGATCACGCCGTCGGAAGAAGCTGACAGCGCAATGGCGGCATCGGAGACGGTGACCTGCTGTTCGAGGGCGATCTGGCCTGCTGAGACGGCGTCCATAGCCAGCAGACAGGTCATAAGCTTGGAGGTGCTGGCGATGGGATAGGGCGTATCGGACTGATATTGATAGTAGATCTCGCCGGTGGTGGCGTCTCCTGCCAGCACGCCGTTCACGCCATAAAAATAACCTGCATTCTCCAGGTCGGAGGGGGAGACGCGGAAGGGAGTCTGCGTGTCGATCTGCAGGAAGCCCGGGTTTGGCGCCGTGATGTTCACGTCCAGGATCATCGCCAGATCCGCCGCCATCATAAAACAGTCATAACTGCCGGAGGGAAGCGCCGTGATCAGTGTGTAGTAATATACCGTCTCTCCGCTGACTTTAAACTCGTTGCGCCGCAGGGCGATGTCCGGGTTTTCGCTGTTTTCCCAGGGGGTATTTTCCCCGCCCGCAGGGGTGTAGGCATTTCCCAGGTTCAGGGCGACTGTATTTTTGGTGACCTCCAGGGAAAAGGGTTTCCCGGTACTGCTGAGGAGCATGGCGATGTCCCGCAGGGAAAAGTAGGTGTTGCGGTCGTAGTTGTAATCCATGGTCTTCACTGTGCCTGCGGCGCCTGTGTCTGTCTGTACCTGACAGATTCCGGGGATCTCATATGCCGCGTCGGCATGGACAGGCAGCATGGTACACGCCAGGATCACGGACAGCAGGAAGACATTGATCTTCCGCAGTATTGTTTTTGGCATAGGTTTCATTTGATGCTCCCTTCTATTCCAAAGTGTATATCATCGGGTAATGACCGGCAAGATTGCCTGGAGTGGCGGAAGCGGTCTCTTCGGTCAGGATCAGGGTGGTGTCCTTGCGGATAAAGTGCTCGGTCCTGGTACGGATCAGGGAACCGCTGTCAGACTGTCTGGTCAGTATGTCCTCTGCTGTCTCGTAGGTGCCGCTTCCGCCGTACTGCGTCTGCAGATCTTCCAACGGCGGCAGGAGGTCGGGTACGCAGGTCATCAGATAGGAGACTGTGGGCATTCCGAATGTTTGCACTACCAGCGCTTCGACGGCCTCTGCGTCCGTGTTTCCCGTATAGCCTGCCATGCGGAGCCTGTCAGCCACAAGCTCCCGAAACACTGCGGCAAAAGCCTCATAAGCTGCCTGGCTGCAGGCGGCATAGCTTTCCTGCTGGACGGTGGAGACAAAGGTTCCGCCGGAGCGGGCGGTCTGCTCCAGTGTCAGATCGAGCTTGACGGTCAGACCCTGCATGTGGGCTTCCATATCCTGCAGCGAGACGGAGACGGCCTCCATGTCCTGCAGCCAGCCAAGCGCAGTGACAGCCGCCTGCCCTGTCATGTCCAGATCTGCAGTCCATTTCCCGGAGAGGTTCCTGTCATTTGAAGCATATAAAAACAGATACGCCAGGAATAATGCGAGGATGATCAGGACAGAAAACAGTATGGTGAATATTGCATTTTTCATGATCTTTTTCATAGAGATACTCCTTGGTCTTCCGTTATATGGCTTCCGAGACGACCCTGCAGCGCTTTTTGTAGCATGCGATGCCGTACCGGCGGATGGTCTTCATGCCGTCGTCAATGAGGACTTCCTCGTAATTCCTGTCCCGGATCTGCTGCAGGGCTTCCCTGCAGGCGGCGTCAAATGCGGCGTTCTCGGCATATTTTAACTCGATCACGATGCCGGTCCCGCGGCTCTCGATCTCGACTGTGATGTCGCTGTAGCCCTCGCCGGACTCGGCGTTTGACTGGATATCCCAGTCGTCCATATTGCCAAAGATGCCGAGCAGGATGCCGTGATAGAAGTTTTCCTTCATTTCTTTCCTGGTATAGGTGTCGCGGATGCTGATGGTCTTTCTGAGGTAGGCGTTGAAGCCCTCCTCGATGGCAGCGGTGTCATTTTCCTCAAAGGCCCGGCAGAAGCTTTGCAGCTTTTGGCTGTCTCTTGAAACTTCTTCATTGAACCATTCGCGTATCTGTTCCACAAAGATCCAGTTGATCTCCCTGTTTGGAATGACAAGCTCTGTCATGCCGTTTTCCTCCTGACCGCGCTGTGTCAGGTATCCTGTTGTGTAAAGCAGGCTCCATAGGTTATCGATCTTTGAGTCCAGATCCCTGTAGGTCAGTTCCTGATGGATCTTCTTTCTGATGCTGCCGCCTTCGATCAACTGCTCGATCTCGTTTCTGGTAGACTGTTTTGCCATGCTGACGAATCTGCGGATAATGTCGTTGCTGCTTGTGTTTACCCAGTAATTCTGCGGATTTGCGTTAGGATTCATTTTCAGTTCGTGGCAGTAGCTCACGACGTCCCACGGACAGTATACTTCCAGATCACCGAAACGATAACCGTCATACCATTCTTTGATCATGTCATATCTGTCCATTTTATCGTAGTAAGCGAGCATTTCCCGGATCTCTGCGTCTGTGAAGCCAAAGTATTCGTTGTACAGGACGTCTTTTATGGTAATAATTTTGAAATTATTAAGTCCTGTAAAAATACTTTCCTTTGATATTCTGAGGCAGCCTGTCAGTACGGCAAGCTGCAGGCTGTCATTTGTTTTGAGCGCTTTTCCGAACATTCTCCGGATCAGGTCTGTCATCTCGTCGTAGTATCCCGACTGATACGCCTTGTCCAGCGGCACATCGTACTCGTCGATCAACAGGACGGTGTTGGTCCCGCAGTGCTTCTGCAAGAGATGGGATAATGTTGTGAGGCTTTTTTCTAAGATGCCATCGGACATCGCATATTCCTTTTGTTCATTGAGTTCGATCAGTGCTCCGTACTGTCTGCGCTCGACGTCGGACAGAGCAGTGCTGTCTGCCAAAAACTGAAACCTTAAGGCCTCGTCCCCGATCACAGAGCGCAGATTACTTTTGGCTTTTTCGAAGTTCCTTCCGGTCACATCTTTTAAACTGATGGCGATCACGGGAAATTTCCCCATATATTGACCACAGAGTTCCTTTTCCTTTGCGATCTCAAGTCCGTCGAAAAGGGACGGGTCGCTTCCTGTCTCGAAAAAGTATCTGAGCATGCTCATCGTCAGGGTTTTTCCGAAACGCCTTGGGCGCGTGAACAGGGTCACGTATGCTATGTTCTTCAACAGATCTCTGATCAGTCCTGTCTTGTCGATATAGTAAAAATTGTCGGTGCGTATTCTTTTAAAATCTTCGATTCCCATCGGAAGTTTTTTCAGTTCTGTGATCATAAGCTGTCCCCCTTGATCTTTGCTATGTTTTCATAATATCATGTAAAGGATTATTTTTCAATGCTGTCCGGCAAGGATCGGAGCCTTTCCGAACTGTTACCGGAAAGCCATGCAGGATCGCTTCCAGAAAATGGGACTTGACAGCAGGTTCATTAGCACGTATGATGTATAGTGTAGCAACACAGGTCAATGTAAGGAACAGTTCCGGAACGTTGCTCGAAAAATATTATGGAGGATGTAACATGTTAAATTTGATTGTAATGGAGAAAATAGCAAAGTAAATATTGCAGGGAGATTTTTGGTGTGTTTTTATGCTGAAGATCTGCCTGTCTGTTTTCGCCTTACAATTGTTTTATATGATGGTATATATTGAAATCGTAAAAACATGGCTGTATGGCCATGTTTTTTATGCACACGGGCGTCCAGAGGAAAAATGTCAGCATGCGCTGATGGACGCCCGGCGCGCGAGTAGTGGAAGATGGCTCTTCCCTGCTCGATTGTACAGACCCGTGCAGGGGAGCAGATCATTCTCCTGCTCGATTTCTTATATGTATCCGATCGGGATCAAAGACCATGGTATCAGACGCTTGGGGCAGCCATGGTCTTTTTGCGTTGTGGGGCGGAAATCTGAGTGCAACCTTGAAAACAGAAAAGTGCTGAACAGGACGCTGCGGGCAAAGTGGATGAATGGTCTGGGAGATTTCACCAGGTAAAAAAGTGAACGTTTTACTTGACAGGAGGATGATTTTTCGGTAACATGGTTTCAGAATAATGAGAGAGGTGATGGTATTCGGCGTATCTGATGTCGTATAATCGGCGGCATGGGTATGGCTGGAAAAGAGTAGGTAAAATCAATATAACAGGTTAGGATATGGCTGCTTTGGTGGTTTCTTCTGTATGCTTGGGATTTGATTTTATTTTACTCGAACGCATTCACTTTATTTTGTGTGATAAAACCGTAGAGTAAAATCTGCGGTTTTTTTATGCGCAGACCCGTGCAAATGAAGTAAGCCGCCAGTGCGGCGGGCAGGAAGAGGAGGTTTTATTTTCAGACAAAGGAATGAGTGGAAAATTGAGGAGATCGTGATCATGGGAAGGAGACGGGTATGAAAAAGAGAGGAAAAAGAGAGGGCTATCGTGTGTGGAACCATCTGGTCTATCTGCTGTGCGGAATATGGTCGAGCGACAAGATGCTCCTGCTGCTGATGGTTCTGGAGGCGCTGAGTATCGTGATCACGCCGTATGTCGCGATGTATCTGCCCAAGATCGGCGTGGATCTGGTAGCTGCGCGGGCGGGCAGCGGGGAGGCTGCCTGTGTTTTGGCGGGTCTGACGGTCGTGGTCATGATCTCGCAGGCGGTTGGCAGCATGGCTGCCCGGGGAAAAAGCGTCAGGCAGGATCGTCTCAGGAGTCATTACAGGACACTGCTGTTCTGCAAGACGCTTGACTGTGACTATGAACATGTGGAGAGTGCAGAATGGCAGCAAAGATACAATGAGGCGAGGGTGATGAGCGTCGACTGGGGATCCTGGTCGGGGACGACGCTCATGACAGAAGGAGCAGTAAAGGTCTGCGGTGCGGCGGTCAGCTTCGTGCTCTATGGACGGATCATAGGGACATTGAGTTTATGGGTGCTGCTGATGATCATTGTCCTGTCAATGATCAATTTTGCAGTGCTGCGCAGTGCGCAAAAGTACGAAGTGAAAAGGATCGGGGAGCGCAGTGTCCTCCAGACGAGCCGCTCATACATGAAGAACTGCAGTTCTGACGTCCGGTTTGGGAAGGATGTCCGGCTGTATGAGATGGGGAACTGGATCCGGTGGCGTTTTGCACAGTATAATGAGGCGCATTTTTGTCTGCGCAGGGAAGTGCAGCGCAGGTATTTCGGAGCTGCTTTTGTGGAGGCGGCGTCCATGTTTGTGAGGGACGGCATATCGTATCTGTATTTTTTGTGGATGGCGGTTCACGGGAGCATTTCTATCGGAGATTTTATCCTTGCGTGCAGTGCGATCGCATCTTTCTCGGCATTGGTGACCCAGACTTCGGACAGCGTCGGGCAGATGATGCAGGCGGTGCCGCCGCTGGACAGGATGCGCGGTTATCTGGATTCGGCGGACGGGGAAGAGTGTCCGGCGGCAGAGCAGGCGTCTGATGAGCCGGTCTCCATTGTCTTTGAGGACGTCAGTTTTGCCTATAAAGGGAGAAATCCGGTCCTGGAACATTTTGATCTGCGGATCGAAGCGGGGGAAAAGATCGCGTTAGTCGGCGTGAACGGCGCCGGGAAGACGACCATCATTAAATTGCTGTGCGGATTGTACCGGCCGGACAGCGGAAGGATCCTGTTAAACGGTGTTGATGTCAGGGACCTTCGGAAAGAAGAGCTGTACCGGCTGGTCGCGCCGGTCTTTCAGGAGTCCGTCATACTGCCGTTTACTGCGGCGCAGAATGTCTCCATGCGGGAAACGGAGATGGACAGGGAGCGGATCAGAACGTCTCTGATGAGGGTCGGATTGTGGGATGCGGTCTGCAGACTGCCGCAGGGGATGGCAGCATGTTGATGAATCTCGAGGAGGATGGCGGGACGGCGTTCTCCGGAGGGCAGCAGCAGAAGCTTCTGATGGCGCGCGCACTTTACAAGGATGCGATGCTGTTATTGTTTGACGAGCCGACGGCTGCGCTCGATCCGATCGCCGAGAGCGAGACGTATGAGATGTTCTATAACCTGTCCGGTGAAAAGACGGCAGTTTTTATCTCACACAGGCTTGCCAGCACCCGGTTCTGTGACAGGGTGATCTTTCTGGAGAATGGAAAGGTGAAAGCGGAGGGGAGTCATGAGGAGCTGATGGAGCAGTGTCCTGAATACGAAAAGATGTATCGTGTTCAAAGTCATTATTACAGGAAGGAGGCGGTGATCTGATGCTGAAAAAATGTCTTGTTGAAATATGGAAGTGTGAGCCGCAGTCCCTGCTGATGGCGTTCGGGCTTGCACTGATGGAAGCGTTGATTCCGTTGGGAAGCGCACTGCTTTCCGTGTTTTTGATCAATGGGCTGGAAGCGGGGGCGGATTATGAGAGTCTGCTGGCCCGGACGATCGCAGGTGTGGCTGTGCTCTTTGTCCTGAATGCGGTCCGGGGGTGGACTTACCGCTGCGGGCTGCCGCATTCGGAATACTGCAATGATCTGGTCGAGTGGAAATTTGACAATAAAAATATGGATATGGACTATGCGCAGCTTGACAGCGCAGAGGCGGCTGCGATCCGGGCAAAGGTGCAGAATGATTATGACTGGGGATGCGGGGCATATTTTATGATCCCGCAGTTCGAGCGGTGCTGCGCGGGGGCGGCGGGGATCATTGCCTCTGCGGTATTGATGGTCCCGATCCTGTCGGAAGGAGATTTCTGGAGACATTGGTCCAATCTGGTGTTTCTGGTGTATACGCTGACGATCCTCTGCATCTCATCGGGATATGAACGGCGGATCCAGGCGACGAAGGAAGAGCAGAAGGCGCTGTATGACAGGCAGAGCAGCAGGAGTCATTATCTGATGCGGGGCGGTATCACCTACCGCGAGGGAAAGGACATCCGGCTTTATCACGCACAGCCGCTGATCAAAAGCGCGCTCCGGGAGAAGGAGAGAGATCACATGGTGGAAGCGGAGAGCCGTCTGGAGCAGCGCGCGGGATTTCTGGATGGGGTGGCGTCGGGTTTCCTGATGGGAGGAGCGTATTTCTTTATCGTATTGCGCGCGCTTGACGGCGCATTGCAGGCGGGTTCGGTGGTGCTGTTTGCGTCCGCGGTTTACCGTTTTTCGGAGAGCATCAAGATCTGGTCTAAGGGAAGGAGCGAGATCCTGATGAATGCGCGCCGTATGGAGAGTTCTTTTGACTATCTGGAACTGCCGGATGTGCAGACGAAGGGACATAGGCATATCGGTGGGGAGATGATGAAGGCGGGCGCCGGCATCGAGGTAAAGAATGTCTCGTTTCGGTATGCGGGAACGGCGAAAATGGCGCTGGAAAATGTTTCGTTCCGGTTATCGCCGGGCAGAAAGTACGCGATCGTCGGCATGAACGGGAGCGGCAAGACGACACTGGTAAAGCTGCTCTGCAGAATGTATGATCCGAATGAAGGACAGATCCTTTTGAACGGAGTAGACATTCGGGAATATGATCACACAGAGTACCTGCGGCAGTTTTCTGTCGTATTTCAGGATTACTGCCTGCTGGCGCTTCCGCTTGGGGAAAATGTGGCGGCATCAGGGGATTATGAGGCTGACAGGGTACAGAGCTGCCTGGAGAGGGCGGGGGTTGACAGAAGGCTTTCCAGGATGGAAAACGGACTGCAGACCAGCCTGTACAAAAATATTGACAGGGATGGCGTGGAGGTCTCCGGCGGGGAGGCGCAGAAGATCGCCCTGGCACGTGCGCTGTACAAGGACGCGCCGATCGTCATCCTCGACGAGCCTACCGCGGCGCTGGATCCCATCTCGGAGCATGAGATCTACAGCGGATTTGACCGGCTGGTGGGGAATAAGACGGCAGTGTTCATCTCGCACCGTCTCTCGTCCTGCCGTTTCTGTGACGAGATACTGGTCTTTCATGAGGGCCGGCTGGTCCAGCGGGGGAGTCATGACGCCCTGCTCGCGGAGGATGACAGAGTCTACAGCAGGATGTGGCATGCACAGGCAAGATATTACGAGGACAGCGCTGCCTCGTTTGACGCCGGAGAGAGATCATATATTTCCGGATAGCGTCTTGGAACAGGATATAGTACGATATAAGGAGCTGTTAACAGATGACGTGTTGCAGCTTCCAAGTACTATGCACTTGCTGCTGGGAAAGGAGAACGATATGGGAACAACGATACCGATCAGAAGTCAGAGCGATATTGAGACGATCAAGAAGTATTTTCTGGAAAAGGAGCAATATCGGAATTATGCATTGTTTGTAGTGGGGATCAACACAGCGCTGCGGATCAGCGATCTGTTGGATCTGGACTGGGGGGATGTCTATAATTTTGACAGTCATACATGGCAAAAGTACGTGGAGGTCACGGAGCACAAGACAGGAAAGCGGAATACGATCCTGTTGAACCAGAATGCGAAGGAGGCGCTGGATCTATACCGATCCTATCGGGAGCCGGCTTCCGGGACGGACAAGATCTTCTGCAATAACCGGTCGAACAGCCAGCCGATCTCGCGCACGCAGGCGTATGCGATCATACGCGAGGCATGTGCCGTGAACGGGATAGAGGGCAAGATCAGCTGTCATTCGCTGCGGAAGACGTTTGGCTATCATGCGTGGAAAAAGAACGTGCCGGAAGTGATGCTGATGAATATCTACAATCATTCCTCGTTTGCGATCACGCGGTGTTATCTGGGGATCGAGCAGGATGACAGGGATGAGGTTTTTCAGAAACTGAATCTGTGAGGATCCATATGTGCGGCGGGCCTGTCCGTATGGGGAGTTCTGCATGGATCTTTAACTGGTAAATACGAATAAAATACGGAAAATGTGACAAGTGCATAGGCAGCTGGAGATAGGAAAACTTCACACTTGACTTGTGGATCGGTAAAATATATCATAAGTATTAACATTTCATGTACAAATGTCAATATGGAAATGTGTATCAAGATAAATTTTACTATATTTCACATATTTGAAGGATTCTTTCTGTGCAACTTGTCACATTGAGCCCATGAAAAAAGAAGAGGCCGCTGGTCTCTTCTTTTTTCATGCACGCGGGTGCCCGGTGCACTTACGGTTCTTCTGACAAAGTCTTTTTGGCTCTGCCGCTGCTTTCCCGTATGATGAGTGCAGGTGCGATCAGCTGCAGGCGTTCGACTGGCTGACGCTCGATCCTGCGGATGGCTGTCCTGACCAGCAGGGCTCCGTATTCCGTATCATTGTAATCAATACTGGTCAGTTTCGGATAGGAGGATTCCGCCAGATAGGTGTTGCCGCAGCTGACTACGGAGATATCCCCGGGAATTTTGAGACCGTGTTCGCGGATACTCTGCATGATCCCAAGTGCTGTGTGATCGTTGACTGCGATCACCGCTGTGGGAAGCAGTCCTTTTTCAAAGAGCCGGTTCATATGGGTATATCCCGAGTCTGTGTCATACATGCCGTTCTGGCTGATCAGATCCGGTTCAGACAGGAGACGGTTCTGTTTTAAGATCTGCTTAAAGCGCGCTACTTTCTCAAATGTTGACAGCATATTCATGCTTCCCCCGAGGACCGCGATCCGGGAATGCCCGAGAGAGAGCAGGTGATCCATGAGCAGATCCATGGACTGCATATGATCGATCCGCACCATATGGCAGTCTGTGCCGTCCAGCTTGCCTGTTATGATGGCCGGGATCGTGGACAGCGCATTGTTGATCATCTCGACGTATTCCATGTCTGTGTTCAGTTCCTCTTCGCGGCCGCCCAGGAGAATGACTGCGTCAACTCTTTGCGCCTGCAGTTTTCCGAGCAGGGATCTTTCCAGCGCTGCATCGCCCAAAGAATTATACAGGGTCACGGAATAGTTTTCCTTTCTGGCGGCCTGCTCACAGGCGATGAACATGGAAGCATAAAACGGATCGCGGATGTCTGTCATCAATATGCCGATCGTGCGGCTTTTGGCATCGATCAGTCCTTTTGCAAAGGTATTGGGTTTAAAATTGTATTTGTCAATGATCTTCTGAACTCTTATTTTCTTATCCTCGTTCACTCTCGCGCTGTTTGTCAGGACTCTTGATACTGTGGAGGCAGATACGCCTGCCTCCGCCGCAATGTCATAAATTGTCAGTTCTTTGCTGCTGTTATTTCTGGGAGAACCCATAACGCATACCACCTTTCTGTAATTTAACATTTGTACATGAAATGTGTTATTTTTATGCACACGGGCACCCGTCAGCAGAAGCTGACGGGTGCCCGGCGCGCGAGCAGGGTATTGGCTCGATCATTAAGGAAACCGGTTTCGATATTGCGGTTTCCAACAAAATTACGAGATGGAGGTATGCTATGAAAAGAAAAAGCGATCTGACTTTTTTTCAGAAGGTGAAGAGATCCCGCACGCTGTTACTGATGTGCACGCCGGCGGTTCTTTTCTTCTTTGCGTTCAACTACATGCCGCTGCCGGGGATCTGGGTGGCATTTGTCAAGTACAACTATCGGGACGGGATCTTTGGCAGCAGGTTTGTCGGTCTGGATAATTTTAAGTTTCTTGCCTCTTCGGGGAAGCTGCTGAGCCTGACGAAGAACACGATCCTCTACAACCTGGCGTTTATCCTGCTCGGCAATTTTCTGGCAGTGTTTGTGGCGATCATGGGGATCGACGGGGAGATGATGGAGGCGGCAAAGGTGGATGGTGCGAACGGATTTCAGCGGATCCGCTATATCATTCTCCCTTCTCTGAAGCCTACGATCGTGATCCTGCTCCTGTTCGCGCTGGGCGGCATTGTCAAGGGCAATTTCGGGCTGTTTTACAATATTGTAGGTTCCAATTCCATTCTCTATACGACCACGGATATCATTGAGACTTATGTGTATCGGGCGACCATGACGGATTTTAACTTCTCCACGGCGTCCGCGGTCGGCCTGTACCAGTCTGTGATCGGATTTGTGATCGTGATGGTGGTCAACTGGGTCGTGAAGAGGATCGAACCGGATTACGCGTTGTTCTGAGGATCGGAGGTGGATCATGGGAAAGAAAGATATGGATATGATGGAATCTGGCGCCAGGGTAAAACTGGGTGTTTCCGATGTCATCATCAGGGGATTTGGGTATGTATTTATCACGCTCTATGCAGTCTGCTGCATCGTGCCGTTTATCATCATTATCAGTACGTCCTTTACGGACCAGGCGGTGATCCGGACGCAGGGGGCGCAGCTCATACCGAAGCAGTTCACGCTGCAGGCGTATGAGATGGTGTGTGGGAGCGGCAGTATCTGGTGGTCGTATCTGCTGACGATCGTGCTGACAGTGGCCGGCACGACACTGGGGCTGTCTATCATCGCAATGACAGGGTACGCATTGCAGCGCAGGGATTTTCCGTTTAGAAATGCGATCTCCTTCTACATATATTTTACGACGCTGTTTTCCGCAGGTCTGGCACCGTACTATCTGCTGATGGTGCAGACGTATCATTTAAAGGATAATTATCTGGCAGTGCTCCTGCCGCTGATGATGTCCTCGTGGCTGATCATTCTGATGAAGAATTTCGTGAAAGCGATCCCGCATGAGATCACGGAATCGGGCAAGATCGACGGCGCGGGCGACTTTAAGATCTTTGTGTCGCTGATACTGCCCATGCTCAAACCGGCGCTCGCCACGATCGGCCTGTTTCTGGCTTTGGGTTACTGGAATGAGTGGTATCAGTCTTCCCTGTTTCTGAGTTCCAAGGTGGAAGTAAAACCGTTGCAGTATACCCTGTACGAGGTGGTAAACAAGATCGATGCCCTGAAAAACTCGGTGGCGGGGCAGTATATCAATCTGACGGATGTTCCGCAGGACAGCGTAAAAATGGCAAACGCGGTGCTGGCTACAGGACCGATCGTCTTTCTGTACCCTTTTGTGCAGAAATATTTTATCAGCGGTATCACGGTCGGTGCGGTGAAAGGTTGATGCCCGCGGGTGTGGGTTCAATATAAAATGATATAATGGAGGTAAACTATGAAGAAGAAAACACTTGCAGTTTTATTGGCAGTTTCAATGACAGCAGGTCTTGCGGCCTGTGGAGGCGGTGACTCTGCGCCGACAGCGGATACCGGTTCTGGTTCGGCGGTGGACGACGCGGCAGACAGGGATGCGGCGGCCGCGGAAGATGCGATGTCAGATGCAGATACGTCCGAACATGTGGTGATCACATATATGACCACCGGGGATGCACCTTCCGGGGATGCCCTCAACACGTACAATGACATGATGGAGAAATTAAATGCGATCCTTACGGAGAAGGTCAATGCGGAACTGGAAACGTATTTCATTTCATGGACGGATTATCTGGCGAACTACAATCTGACGCTGGCGCAGATGGACGGTTCTGTGGATCTGGTAGGAACCTCCTCGGACTGGCTGGATTCCTGGCCGAACGCCAAGAACGGCGCGTTTCTGGAGCTGTCCGAGGAGATGCTGCAGACCTACGCGCCGCAGACCTGGGCAAGCGTGCCGGCAGATCACTGGGAACTGTGCAAGTACGACGGTGAGATTTATCTGATGCCGGAAGACAACTATGCGCAGTGGACGAACCACGGTTATATTTACCGCATGGACTGGGCGAAGGAGGCTGGCCTGGCGGACGGCGTGCACAGCTGGGAGGATATGACTGCATACTGGAAATACTGCAAGGAGGCATTCCCGGATCTGATCGCGCTCTGGGATTCGGATGGCACTTCCTACAATGCGATGGCGGGTGGATGGATCGCTTCGCACAGCGACTATGTTTCCATTGACGGCATCAACGCGGGTGCGATGTGGGGCGGCAGGAAGGATGACCTTTACACGGTGTATTCCCCTTATGTGACCGAGACGGATCTGCTGGTTGAGTTTGCCAGGCTGATGAAGGAGTGGGACGAGATCGGAGTATGGCCTACGGACGTACTAAACAATACGAGTATGACAGAGGATATGAATGCGGATATGTACCGTATCGGTCAGGTTGCCGCAGTGCAGAAGCATACTGAGATGTGGACCGGCCTGGTGAGTGCGCTTCCGCAGAATACCATTTATCAGGAGAATCCGGATGCGGATACGGGCTTTTTCTACTTTGGTGAGGAGCAGGGCAATGTGGTGGAGTTATCGATCACGCACGGTGCGATGGCGGTGTCTGCAGGCAGCGAGAATCCCGGGAGGGCGCTGATGGTCTATGATCTGCTCAGGAATGATCCTGAGTGTCATATGCTGTTCTGCCAGGGTGTGGAGGGTGTCTCATATGAGGTGACAGAGGACGGATTGATGACAAAGCCGGAAGGGTTTAACGCAGACACCCAGAATATCAATGGTATCACAAACTTCTGGTGGGGACGCAATGACGATATCCTGCTGCGCAACGCGCAGAATAACTGGGAAAAGATCGATGCGCTCTATGCGGAGTACGACAAGGTCAAGATCCCTTACCCGTATGGGCAGTTTATCGTGAACACGGACGAGATCCAATCCTATATCCAGAATATCACGGAGATCCATACGAATTACATGAAGCAGATCTGCTATGGCAAATACAGCGGCACGGCGGAGGAGATCGTGGCGGAATATCAGAATGCGCTGAAGGCGGCGGGCATTGACACGGTGACGGAAGAGCTGCAGCGGCAGATGGATGCGATCTACAAATAGAATGAAAGAGGGGCTGTCAGAACTGACAGCCCCTTATGATCGTGTGCCCGGCGCGATGATCATTCCGAGACGACCCTGCAGCGCTTTTTGTAGCATGCGATGCCGTACCGGCGGATGGTCTTTATGCCGTCGTCAATGAGGACTTCCTCGTAATTCCTGTCCAGGATCTGCTCCAGGGCTTCCCGGCAGGCGGCGTCAAATGCGGCGGCCTATTCGCTGGTGTATGTGATGACTTCGAGGACATATTATCGGATCGTCAACCGGGCAAAGAAAGATTAGGAGCTCAGCGGATCATGATATTGTGGCGGTAACGGGAGTTGATCTCCCTGATCTTTGCAGGATCGCATTTGGGGATGCGGTCGTAGGTGAGCAGACCGTTCGTCTCCTGTTCCACGTCGGAGAGCTGCGTGTAGCAAAATCCATAGATCAGATCAGACTGCAGGATGTCCTTGTCCTGCATGGAACGCTTGAAAAAGGCCTGTTTCTCAGGCTCCCTGCCGGAGCCATGGGCGTAGTTGTGGATGGCGCAGATGTCGCTTCTGGTCATCTCCCAGCCGTCATTGTTGACGACAAGGCGTGTGGCGTCCAGGCTTTTCAGCAGGTGGTACATGCCCAGTGTCTGATCCTGCTGCCGTTTGCAGGAGTCCACATTGGGGATGGACCAGCTCTCATTAAAAGGAACCCATGCCACGATGGAAGGATGATTGTAATCCCGCCGCAGGACTTCAAACCATTCCTTTGCGTAGGCGGCGATCCCTTTGTCGGTGAACAGACAGGCGGATGCCATCTCGCCCCACACCAGGAAGCCCATTTTGTCGGCATGGTACAGAAACCGGGAATCCTCGACTTTCTGGTGTTTCCGGCAGCCGTTGAAGCCCATCTCTTTCATGATGCGGATATCCTTCACGAAATCGTCATCGGACGGTGCTGTCAGAATGCCGTCTTTCCAGTAGCCCTGATCCAGTATCAACTTGAAGTAGCACGGGCGGTTGTTCAGATAAGTGATCCCGTCCCGTGTGTGGATCTTGCGCATGCCGAAATAGCTTTCCACCGTATCAACGACGATGCCCTTTACCACGAGCCGCAGGGTGATGTCGAAAAGGGCAGGGTTTTCCGGGCTCCACAGGCGTTCCTGTTCGTGGGCGGTACTGTAAAGGATGTGGTTCTTTGACAGGTGGATGCTGCGGTGGAACACACTGTGGTTGTTGACAAAATAACGATCCTGGCAGATCGACTCTCCCCGGAATGAGATGTCTGCCTCGAGGTACATTTCTTCCGTGTAGCCGGAAAATTCCGCCGCCAGCGTGACAGTGTCATGATCGATATCCAGTGTGAATTTCACGACGCAGACGGAAGCCGCCGGCACACAAAATGTTCAGGACCTCGTGTCCCTGCGCGGAAATACAGCACCCACGGAGGAAGAGATCGCGCTTGTGAACACCAGCTTAAATGATACATATCTCGGAGATGTCTTTGCGGAGGTCATTCCAAATGATTATTCCGCTTACCCGTGGAAGGAGGAGGTGACACTCGATGTCTGGATGGCAAACAATTCGATCCTCTCTTCTGTCTGCCCGGATCTGAATGACCACCGCGTGTTTGACCAGCTTGAGGAGCTGACCGGGATCAAACTGAACTTTATCGTTCCCGCACTCGGCGAGGAGGGAACCGGATTTAACCTGATGATCGCAAGCGGGGAGCTGCCGGATATCATTATCGGTGCGGACCGTTACACAGGCGGTATTGCGGCAGGTGTGCAGGAAGGTGCCTACATGGATCTGACGGATATCGTGGATGAATATATGCCCAATTATTCCGCATGGAGAAACTCCGACGAGGAGAGGAGAAAGACCACGATCACCGACGAGGGAGTGCTTGGCGGTGTATTCGGGCTCGCACCGTACAATGAGTGGTGCTGGTTTGGCCTGCTGATCAAACAGGAAGCGCTGGACAAGACCGGACCGCCTGTGCCGGAGACCGTGGACGAGCTTCATGATTTCCTGGTGGCATGCAAGGAGCAGGGTTATTCACAGCCGTTAAATTACGGATCAACTTATGGACAGATCTTTACGGGTATCATCAATGGCGCCTACGGTGTGTGGGACTGGATGTTCGTGGATGACGACGGCAAGGCAGCGTGGGGACCTGCGCAGGAGGGCGCAAAGGAATATCTGGCTACCATGCAGAGCTGGTATCAGGAGGGACTGATCAACACGGACTGGGCGACGGCGGACTTCAATCAGAGAATGGCGGAGGCAGTGTCGTCGGACTGTGCAGTCATGATGGATTCTCCCGATACGATGTGGGGATACTGGAAAGAGGACAACGATATTGACTTCGTTGCGGCCCTGAACCCTGTTCTGAACAAGGGGGATCAGTCGCGGCAGACCTACCGCAATTTTAAGAAGACAGGTACGACGGCGGCGATCACGACCCAGTGCAAGAATGTCGAGGCGGCTTGCGCGTTTCTTGATTTTGCCTTCACCAAGAAAGGATGGGAGATCTACAATTACGGTTCTTACGGTGATGTGCATCTGATCAATGAGGAGGGACTTCCGTACTTTTTCGCGGACGGTCTGATGTACAATGATCCGGACGGGCAGCCAGTCAGCAACCTGATCTGGAAATACCGCATCCACGAGGGCGCGAATATCCGCGACGAGCACAATTCCAATCCGCTGATCACGTCGGAGGGCAGCTATTCTGGCGATATCCGCGATTACTGGACATCCAACATGGATTCTACGCTGACCATGCCGCCTGTCACATTTACGGAAGAGGAAGCCGCCAGGGAAGGTGAACTGGGGACAGTCCTCTCGACGATGCGAAATGAATACTTCTCCAAGATCATCATGGGACAGTTGGAAGTGGACGCGTATGACGAGTTTTTAAAGAATGCGAAGGCGCAGGGAATGGACGAGCTTATCAGTCTGTGGCAGACAGCGCTGGACCGCTATAATGCAAGATGATCGAAAAAGGTATCTGATGGTTTCTTAGCAGTCTGCCATTTCATCCCTGCGCTGACCGCGCAGGGATGGGCAGTGTTAAGTGTTTCGATAGATTGGAGTTCGCTATGAAATTAAAACGAAAAAAAGATACTTTTAAAACGGCATTGCGCAAAGATCTGAAAAAGAACTCGTTTGCGTATCTGCTGCTCGTTCCGGTACTGCTGTGGTATGCGGTGTTCTGCTATGCGCCGATGTGGGGAGTGCTTCTGGCGTTCAAGGATTATAAGCCTCTGCTCGGTTTTGGGGGAAGCCCGTGGGTGGGATTGAAACACTTCAAGGAGTTTTTCTCGAGTCCGTTTTTGGTCAGGACAGTCAAGAATACATTTATGCTCAACATCTGGGGGCTTGCTTTTGGTTTCACGTCCCCCATACTTCTGGCGCTGCTGTTAAATGAGATAAAAGCGGTACGTTTCAAGAAAGTAGTGCAGACCATCACGTATATGCCGCATTTTATCTCTCTGGTCGTCATCTGCGGTATGATCCATATTTTCACACAGTCAGGCGGTATCCTGACGCAGCTGGTGGACTGGATCAGCGGGACGGAGCACGCGTCACTGCTGGGATATACGGATATGTTCCGGCCGATCTATACCTTTTCAGGGATCTGGCAGAATATCGGATGGGATTCGATCATCTATCTGTCTGCCATGAGCTCCATCGATCCCGGACTGTATGAGGCGGCTGACATTGACGGCGCGGGAAGACTGCGCAAGATGTGGCATGTGACGCTGCCGCAGATCAGGCCAACCATCATCATTCTGTTTATATTTGCAGTCGGCGGACTGATGGCGTCCGGGCACGAGAAGATCATTCTGCTGTACAATCCGCTCACCTATGAGAAGGCGGATGTCATAGCGTCCTATGTATACAGACGGGGTCTGCAGGAGGCGAGCTACAGTTTTGCGACTGCTGTAGGTCTGGTCAGTTCGGTGGTGAATTTCCTGCTGTTGTGGTTTACAAACCGGGTGTCCAAAAAGTATTCGGAAATCAGTGTATTTTAAGGGGGGAAGCTTATGGAGAAGAAAAAGAATGTGATCGGAAAGCACACACCTGAAAATGTGATCTTTAACATAATCAATTATGGAGTCCTGACTCTGCTGACCCTGCTGTGCCTGTATCCGATGCTTCATGTGCTGTTTGCATCTGTGAGCGATCCGACCACGCTGATCTCGCACAGGGGATTGCTGCTGAAACCGCTGGGCTTTACCCTGAGCGGATATCAGCTTGTGTTTAAGGACAACAGCCTGCTGATCGGGTTTAAAAATACGTTTCTCTATGTGGGGCTTGGCACCCTGGTCAACATGCTGATCACGATCACCATGTTTTTTGGCGGCGGTCTGATCCCATGGTTTCTGATGATGCGGCAGATCGGCTGTTATAACAATATGTGGGCAATGATCCTGCCCACGGCGCTGAATACATGGAACATGATCATCTTAAGGACAGGGTTCCAGTCGTTTCCCTATGATCTGGAAGAGGCGGCGGTGATCGACGGGGCTTCCCAGGCGCGGATACTGATCGACGTCATACTGCCGCTCTCGAAACCGGTGCTCGCAGTCATATTTCTCTATTATCTGGTGGGCAATTGGAATTCGTGGTTCAATGCCATGGTCCTGCTCAAGGACAGGGACAGATATCCGCTGCAGCTTCTGTTGAAGGAGATCCTGGTCATGAACGATTCGTTCATGACTTCTGTGGGAAGTGCGGGGGGCGTGTCTGTGAACAGTGTACAGGGAGCGACGGCATACAGGGAGCTGGTGAAATATTGCGTGACAGTCATTGTGACCCTGCCGATCCTGTGCGTGTACCCTTTTCTGCAGAAGTATTTTGTGAAAGGTGTCTTTGTGGGATCCATCAAAGGATGATCAGTATAAATTGTTGTTTAGGAGGAGCGAAAAATGCAAAAAGGATATCCGCGTCCACAGATGGTGCGGGAGAATTGGACAGACCTCAACGGTGTATGGAATTTTTTGTTTGATGACCAGAATGCAGGGGAAAAGCAGAAATGGAGCGAGTGCTTTCCGGCAGAGACGCAGAAGATCACAGTCCCATTTACGTATGAGACACAGCTCAGCGGGATTCATGATACATCCTTTCATCCGGTTGTATGGTATGAGAGGGAATTTACAGTATCTCGGACAGAAAAACGTCAGATCCTTCATTTTGAGGGCGTTGACCATGATGCGAAAGTGTGGGTGAACGGCCAGTTTGCCGGGATGCACGCAGGGGCATATGCCAGATTTTCCCTGGATATAACAGACTATATGATAGAAGGAACAAATACGATCACCGTGCGGGCAGAGGATTCTGTGAGCTGCAGCCAGCCGCGGGGCAAACAGCGCTGGCGGGATGAGAGTTTCGGCTGCTGGTATGTACAGACGACCGGCATCTGGAAAACGGTGTGGCTGGAGGAGGTTCCGCAGCTCTATATGGAAACCTGCAGGATGACCGCGGATTTTGATAACGCCAAAGTATTATTTGAGATAAAATTAAATAAGAAACCTGCAGATGCCTGCCGCCTGAACTGCAGGATCTCCATGGACGGGGAGGAGACCGTGGCGTGCGAGGTCCGTGCGGGCAGCGAATACATCATGTTTGACGTCTGCGTGGCGGATGCGGACACGCCGTGGCAGATGGTGCCGTGGTCGCCGCAGAATCCCAGGCTCTACGATGTGAAGCTCACACTTTCGGACGGGGAGGGGACAGATGAGGCGGAAAGCTATTTTGGCATGCGCAAGATCCATATAGAAAATGGACAGATATTGCTGAATAATGTGCCGCTTTATCAGCGTCTGATCCTTGACCAGGGGTATTGGGAGGAATCCCATCTGACGCCGCCGTCTGAGGAGGCACTGGTGCAGGATATCGATCTGGTACTGGCGGCAGGGTATAACGGTGTGCGGAAACATGAGAAAATCGAGGACGAGAGATTTCTTTACTGGTGTGACCGCAAGGGACTGCTTGTGTGGTGCGAGATGCCTTCCACATATTCGTTTCAGGAAGAGGCGGTCGCGCATTTTACCAGCCAGTGGATAGAGATCGTGCGGCAGAATTACAGCCATCCCTGTATCGTGACATGGACTGCTTTCAATGAGAGCTGGGGAGTGGAGAGGATCTATACTGATCTGCGGCAGCAGAAATTATGAGATCAGGAAGATCAATCTTTCCTAGTGTTTTGGTAAATAACGGCGGTTTCGGATCCTAAGGATCTGGAACCGCCTGTTTTTTCCTCATTTGTTCACATATTGTGGATAACATGTGGATAAGTATGTGAATAATATGTGGAAGAAAAAGTTTTGTCATTTCATTCCTGAAAAGTGGTCATTTCGTTCCATTTATCTGAAAAATAAAAGAATTTTACCGATATAATAAACAATATAGCTATTTGGATCTTCCCTGTTCGACTGGAAAGAATAGTTATATGAATATGGATACCGCGGGGGAGGTGGTAGATTTTGAACATGACTGCAGGCGACAGCAATAATGAGACAAGAAAGGGGTTGTTTATCAGGACAAAAAAGCTCATGCTCGAACAGGACGAGATCCTGTATATCGAGAGCAGGGCGAAAAAGGTGGAAATACACACCGTGGGAGCACTTGACAGCATAGAGATCTATGCGACGATGGAGGAGCTCGAGTCACAGCTCGGGGACGGATTTTACCGATGTCATCGGGCGTACATCGTGAATATGGCGCATATCTCGGAATACGGCAAGGACAGCGTTACGCTCACAAACGGCGACCAGGTCTATGTGGCAAAGAAAAAGTACGGTGAGTTCGTGAAAGCGTACAAGTGCTATCTGGAGGACGGCGGCGTATCCAGTGTGTGAAGATGTCCGGACTTAAAAAGGGGACATGGGCGGTTCTGACTGACAGAGGAACTGCGGGAAAATAATTATAATGGCGGATAATTAAAAAAGGATGGAAGAGGAGGGTAACAGCGATGAGTATCAGCGGAATAGGGGCATACGGATACCCCGCGCCAGGTTTCTATCAGACCAGAAGGAGCGCTAAAAGTACGGATGGCATGACCAGCACAGGGCAGACTGATGAGACGGTTCAGCGGTCACAAATGTCCAGCAGCACATTTGAGCTGCATATCTCAAATGATGAGGACGGAGAGGTGGTCAGTGCAATGTGCGGCAGGGATCACTCGATCACTGTCTATAAACCGAAAGATTTTGATCCGGCAAACCCGGTGTACAAGGCGAAGGTGTGGGACAAGGATGGAAACGTGACGGAGCGCATGGTCGATGTGTCAGAGGTCGATCCGCGAAACAGCGATTATATCGACATGTTTGCGTACGCGGGCCATCTGTCAGCGAGCGGGGAATGTCCGAGTGCAGAGAGTGCATTCTGGCGGTCGTCGGCAAACCAGCATGGTCCGGACGACAGAAGCTATCAGGACCTGTTTCGCAGGACGGACTGGGTGGGAGCCCTGGCGGACGCCATGCAGACGCAGTATCAGGCGGGAAATATTGAAGGGTATCTGGATTATAAGCCGTTCTGGGATTTTTTGACAAAGTGAAATACAGTATTAGCAGAGCACTGCGCCCGGATGAGATCGCGATGGATCTTGTCCGGGCGCTTGTACATTGATTTTTTTATCTATGTGTGGTACAACGGATATAAGGTCATAAGGAACTGCAGGGCAGATTGTGAAAGCCCGGTAGACGGACGGGAGTTTGCAGATCGCGGGGTGTACTGTTCCGGTGATCTTTTGATAAGGAGCGTGAGGATGCAATGGCGGTAAATGTAACAAAGTTATTGAAGTATCTTTTTCCGGAGTATCAGGTCATAGCCTGTATTGAGGAGCGCGGATTCATTGTGAAGGCAGCGCATGGGGCAGATCGTCCCCGCCGTCCGCATCAGACGCATGGTCAGGGGACAGTGCATCAGGCGGTTCCTGCGTCGGCAGCGGCTTGCGTGCAGGGAGTGCTGGTCTCTTGTCCGGAAGCTCATGTGCAGCCAGAATCTGTGCAGGGAGTGCCAGCAGATCCGCAGTCCGTCCGGAGACAGAAAACGTCATCAATTTCACCAGAAAAATCGGTGCAAAAAGCGCCGGCAGCGATGGAATCGTCAGCGCCCTGTGCGCAGGCGGAGGTGAAAATGTCACCAGTACCACAAAAGGATCAGTCCTGCCATAAATCATATACGCCCATGAAGATAGACGACAGGTTCCGGTCGAGGGCCAACGACGCGTTTGGCGGCCTGTCTGATGCGCTGAAAAAATACTGGGCGGGATCGGAAAAGGGCAGGGTCGCGGTCTGCAGGGCGTACCAGCGTCCTTATATCCGGGGATTTGACATCCAAAGATCAAGAAACGCAATACTGCTCATCAGTCCTGGAGATGAGGAACTGGTGTGCGCAGTGCGCGGAGTCAGTGAACTGCTGCTGCATAAAAAGGTGTTCCGCTATGCCGGAGTCTCGGCAATGAATATTGGTAAATATGCATCGGACACATCGAATGGGCTTTTTGTAAAGGATCTGTACACAGCATTCACCGCAGAAACGGAGACTGTTTTATTAGAGCATATAGAACAGGCGTCTTCGTCACAGATGGATATCATTTACCAGCTTTTGCGCCAGGGCAGGTATGGAAAGGACGGTCAGGATTCTGGCGATGGCAGTCTGTCTGGAGATGTGGATGCGGCGGATACTGGGAAAACTTCGGAAATTGCGGTGAACGGAAAGTACGTTGTGTTCACGACAACAGTGCCGCAGGCAAAGATCACGGCCTTTCTGGGGAACCGGTTTGTCAGGGAGCTTGGCGACATCATTGTGCTGGATGTGGTTTGAGGGGGCTTAAGAGCGGCTTAGGATCGCTGGGAGGCGTGGGGAATGCGGAGAGTAATATCGAATATAATGGCGTTCATGTGGTTTTTTGGCATTTTGGCGCACAGCCTGTTCTGGGAAGCGCTCGCCATTCTGATCATTTTCTTCAGAAATATCCTGGGGGTGCTGGGAACCGGGTTTGCAGTTCCGCCGACAGGCGTGGTATACTGCTTTATCGCAGGTTTTGTGCTGGCTGTCACAGGCTGGGTGCCGGCTTTTCGGAACTGTTATTATAAATTGCCGTGGCTTTATCCGTTTAGTATGATCATGACGATGGATCTGTGGATCCTCTCCGCTGCGGAGCTGATCCTGTCGGAAGGCTTTTCTGTGCTGGGGACATCGAGACACGTCACCACAGTGATGGTCATGGCTGCGCAGGTGATCGTGTGCAGGCTGATCATGTGCTCGTATCTGGAGGATTATCCGATGAACCGGCAGGAGACTCCGGCATTTACCGTTCGGATCAGGAGAGGGGCGGCAGTCCTGATGGGGACTGCGGTCGCGGCGTTTCTGTGCTTTCCGGGGAAATCTGTGCAAAACGGTCCTCTGGCGGAGAAGGCACTCGAGACACGCATGTCGACATCACTCGCAGTGGGCGTCAGACTGGCGTCGTCCGACGATCATTATACAGGCGGTGATATGGCGGTAACGCACAATGCGACTGCCGGCAAAGTGCAGATGTGGGTGTGGGATTACGCCAGGGAGGACGGCGATTATGTGCAGATCCTCGTGAATGGAAGAGCACTGGGAGAGCCGTTCATGCTCAGGAATGAACCGGTCTCATTCATGATCCCTGCAGTGGGTGAGATCCGGATCTGCGGCGTGTGGGACGGCGATGACCGCGGCATTACATACGGCGTGTATTTCGGGGCGGGGCGCACGATTTATTTTAACGGGATGGATCGGGGCGGGAGCCATCTGTATACGCTCTCGAAGGAGGTTTTCTGAGAAAAACAGCCCTTTCATCTTTGGCTTTACGGTGATAAGGAAGTTTTTCTTTTTCCGTCGTGCGGCAATTTAACGCAAATATTCGATATTTCCTGACTGTATCTCGGTTATATGCTGCCGGATATGTTCTTCAGACCAATTCCACCATTTTATTTTCAGCAGAAAATCAATCGTTTCCTGGGTAAAACGTTTTCTTATAGGCTTTGCCGGAACACCGCCGACGATTGTATATGGGGGAATGTCTTTTGTAACGACAGCTCGTGTTCCGATAACAGCACCATTTCCAATCGTAACACCTGCTAAAATGACCGCTTCATAACCGATCCAAACATCATTTCCGATAACGATATTACCTTTGTTATCCCACGCATTTTTAATATCTTTTACATCTAAATTCCATTCCTCGAAAAATATGGGAAATGGATAGGTGGATAGAGAAGATAACCTGTGATTTGCACTGTTAAATATAAACTTTGCTCCGCAGGCAATCGAACAAAACTTACCAATTATCAGCTTATCTTGATTGATCGGGTATTGATACAAAACATTATTTTTTTCAAATCCTCTTGGCTCTCTGACAAAATCATTATATATTGTATAATCGCCAACTATGATATTGGGGTTGCTGATAACGTTTTTTAAATAAATTGTTTCACTGTCTTTTGAACGGGGATAAATCTTCTGTGGCATGACGATTCCTTTCTTGTTATACTGGCAAAAATTTAAATTTTCTGATATGTTCAAAGT
>VSNO01000229.1 GCA_009774375.1 Lachnospiraceae bacterium | reverse complement strand
AGCAGGAACATTAGAGTCTTACACAATTGAAGATATTTATGCATTGCCTGATGGAGAGCGGGCAGAACTGATTGATGGAAAAATTTATTATATGGTACCGCCAGGTACAAGACATCAAAGATTATTAAACTTTATCAATACAGAAATTAATGTGTATATTAGAGAAAATAATGGTGAATGTGAAGTGTTTCCAGCCCCATTTGCTGTATTTTTGAATAGGGATGACAAAAATTATGTTGAGCCGGACATATCTGTTATCTGTGACAAAGATAAAATTACAGATAAAGGATGTAATGGTGCTCCTGATTGGATAATAGAAATCATCTCACCGGGAAATAAAGAGATGGATTATTTCAAAAAACTGTTTAAATATCAGGCTGCTGGAGTTCGGGAGTATTGGATAGTCGATCCGATAAAAGAGATAGTGATGGTGTATCGATTCGAAAAAGAAACGATGGAAGAATATTCTTTTGGCGAGGATGTACCTGTTGGAATTTATGATGGATTTTCGATAAAGGTACAGTAATGAAAATAATAGTATTATGGGTTGAAGCATTTGTTCAGGGGTTCGAGCCCCCTTGCTTCCATTTTTTTGTGTCCGAAAAACCTGCAACTGCTGGGTATGGCGTTTCAGGACGATACGGAGAATTATGGTATTGACATTTTCAGGCATTGAATGTAAACTATAAATGAAACAATGGTTAACATTTTGAATGGAGGATTGATGCGAAT
This sequence comes from Lachnospiraceae bacterium, assembly GCA_009774375.1. GTDB lineage: Bacteria > Bacillota > Clostridia > Lachnospirales > Lachnospiraceae > COE1. The sequence continues at coordinate 4,441 of VSNO01000229.1, read as the reverse complement.
GAATACGAGGACAAAAGAGATCACCCTGATCGGATTGATGGCGGCACTCACATGTATTGCGGGACCGTTGTCGCTGCCTTTGCCGTTCAGTCCGGTGCCGATCTCGCTGACAAATCTTGCGGTCTATTTTTCTGTCTACATCCTGGGAATGCGGCGCGGCACGATCAGCTATCTGGTGTATCTGCTGCTGGGGCTGGCGGGACTTCCGGTGTTCTCGGCTTTCACGGGCGGTCCGGCGAAGCTCTTTGGACCGACAGGCGGGTATCTGATCGGGTTTATCTTCATGGCTCTGATCTGCGGTTACTGTATCGACCGATGGAACGGGCAGATCGGCATCAGCTTTACCGGCATGGTTGCGGGAACTGCAGTGGCGTATGCATTTGGAACGGTGTGGCTTGCGTACCAGGCGGATCTGAGCATTGGCGCGGCACTCGCCGCGGGCGTGCTTCCGTTTATCGCGGGCGATCTCGCGAAGATGGCACTCACGCTGCTCGTCGGCTCCCAGGTGCGTGCGCGCGTGAGGAAGGCGGCACTGAACTAGAGCGTGTTTGAAAAATGCTTTCCGTCAGATGTGCGTCACAGTTTGTGGGAGATTTGTGCCGAATGAAGGAGGCATAGCGGGCTATGTTGACTGAATTCGGTGCAAATATCACGCAAAGTGGGGCGTATAGATGGCGGGAATGATTTTTCAAACACGCTCTAGGGACTGACTGATAATTTTTCTTGATACGGTCTTCATTTGAGAGTATACTATAGATGATATCATTGAGAAATGGGGCTGTGTATGAAGAAAAGATCAACGGATCCTGTGCAGGGACATGGAAAAGAGAAGGAAGGAAAAAAGACAAAGCCCGTAAAGGCGGAGAGTACGATGAGGGATATCAGATGGGACAAGCTGGATAACACGGCCCATCTTTTTCCTGTTATAGCCGGCGACAGCATGAGCAATGTGTACCGCATCAGTGTGACACTCACGGAACAGATCGATCCGGAGCTGCTGCAGCAGGCGCTTGACATCGTGCTGCCCAAATTTGACGGCTTTAATCTCAGGCTGCGGCAGGGCGTGTTCTGGTATTATTTTGAGGAGAATGGCAAGCCGGCGCCGAAGGTCCGGGAGGAGACGACATTTCCGTGCAGATACATTTACCCGAACAGGAACAACAGTTATCTGTTCCGCGTCACATATTACAGATACCGCATCAATCTGGAGGTGTTTCATGTGCTGACAGACGGCATGGGCGGTATCAATTTCTTAAAGGAGCTGACGTATCAGTATCTGAGACTGCTTCATCCTGAGCTCAAGGGAGAGAAGGGCGATCTGCTCGCCAGCAGCACTTCCCTGAACAGGGAGGACAGCTTCCTGAAAAATTACAGAAAAAGTTCTGAGAAGGGCTATCAGACCCAAAAAGCATATCTCATCAAGGGCGAGCGGCTTAGCCCGGGTGAGTTTGGGATCATGCACGGCTATATGCAGGTGCCTGAGCTGAAGAAGGTGTGTCATCAGTATGGCGTGAGCATCAATGAGTATCTGGTGGGGGTATTTGTCTGGAGTGTGTACAGGGAGTGTATGCACGGCATGCCGTCCGACAAGCCGGTCCGGGTGGCGGTGCCTGTCAATCTGCGGCCGTATTTCAATTCCATCACCACGAAAAACTTTTTTGTCATGGTGTCGGCAGAGTTCCATCCTGTCGAGGAGGAGTATGCTTTTGAGGAGGTGCTCGCCATTGTCAGGGACAGCCTCAAACAACAGATCAACAAAGAGAATCTGGAGCGGCTCTTTTCATACAATGTATCGAATGAAAAGATCCTGGTGGCGCGGGCGGCGCCGCTGCTGATCAAGAATATCGCCATGAGGGCCGTGTATACCCAGTCGGCGCTCGCGAATACTTCGACGATCACAAACATAGGGAATATAACCGTCGACGATGTGTATAAGCCATATGTGGAGATGTTCCATTCGTGCCTTGCCATGTCAAAGGGGCAGCATATCAAGGGAAACATATGTTCTTATGGAAGCACACTGGTATTCAGTTTCAGCTATGATCTTGCTGACGCGTCAGTGCAGCGCGGTTTTTTCCGAAAGATCGCCGAGGACGGTGTCAGCGTGGAGATTGAGAGTAATGGGGTGAACTATGAGTAGATGCAGACAATGTAAGATAGAGGTGCTTGACGAGGCGGAACGCTGCCCGCTGTGCGGAACGGTCCTGGAGCCGACTGTCGAGGTGGAGAATATGTATCCTGACATCCGGGTCCGGTCGAGGAAGCTGGTGTTCATTTCCAGGCTCTACCTGTTTCTGGCGGTGGTGACGGAGATCATCTTCGTGAATATATGCATGCTTACCGAGGTGCAGTCGCTGGTGTATATCATCGGCGGGCTGGTGCTCCTGTTTGGATACATTGTGATCCGGTATGCGATTCTGGGGACGAGCGGCTATATCGCGAAGACAGTCGTACTCACGATCATCGCAGTGATCATGCTGGTGGCGGTCGACTTTTCGGTGGGCTACAACGGCTGGTCGGTCAACTATGTGTTTCCGTCCGGCATCCTGCTGATCGATGTGGGTATCGTGGTGTGCATGTTCATCAACCGCAAGAACTGGCAGAGTTATCTGATGGTGCAGATCTTTATGGTACTCTGCAGCGCGGTGACCATCCTTCTGAGCCTGGTGCAGATCATCACGGATTCGATGCTGTCAGTGATCGCGCTGAATGTGTCTGTGATATTGCTGCTCGGCACGTTGATCATAGGCGGCAGGAGGGCGCGCGTGGAGCTGAAGAGGCGCTTTCATATATGATCTGCAGGAGGATGAAAAATGAGGATACTGATAACGAATGATGACGGGATCGATGCAGCAGGCATCAGAAAGCTTGCACAGATCGCCGTAAAGATATCGGATGAAGTCTATATCGTGGCACCTTCGGGGCAGAGGAGCGCAGTGTCACACAGTATCACTGTCGCGGAGGCGCTCCGGATCCGGCGCGTGCCGTTTTCTGTGGAGGTGAAGGCAGCGTACAGCTGCAGCGGTATGCCGGCGGACTGTGTGAAAGTGGCTGTGCAGGCGGTTCTTGACAGAAGGCCGGATGTCGTGATCTCGGGGATCAACAACGGCCATAATATGGGATACGACTCTGTGTATTCCGGAACGGTAGCAGCGGCGAGAGAGGCGGTGTATCAGGGGATCAAAGGGATAGCGGTCTCCACCTGGCGGGAAGAGCATGCGCTCGTGGACAGGTATCTTGAAGAGATATTGAGAGATGCCATTGACAGGAAGATGCTGCCGCATGAGATCTGGAATATCAATTTCCCGGCGTGCAGTCCGGAGGAATGCAGGGGGATCAGGGAGACGATCCCGGCGCCGTTTCCGCGCTACAAAGATGTATACAAAGTGTCATGCGTGTCAGAAAATGAATGGGAGTACGCGCTGGAGGACGCAGAGTGCGAGATCGCCGGAGAACATACAGACTTTTATGCCGTGGAGCATAATTACATATCGGTCGGAGCATTGGAGTGTTCCGTGCTCAGAAAATACGAAAAGCAAATATAAAAAGACCGGTATCCGGTCTTTTTATATTTCTGTAAGGTGTTTATAAGAGATTGATCCCGTTTTCGGCACAGGCCTTCACCACGTCGTCGGGCCACAGTGAGGACTGGACCTCGCCGATGTGTGCTTTTCTGAGGAAGAACATGCAGATGCGCGACTGTCCGATACCGCCCCCGATGGTAAACGGCAGTTCCTCGTTCAGAACGGCTCTCTGATAGGGGAGCTGTGCGCGCTCAGGGCAGCCTGCCTTCTCGAGCTGTGAGAGCAGTGCCTCGCGGTCGACGCGGATTCCCATGCTTGACAGCTCGAGGGCAATGTCGAGAACCGGATAGTACACGACGATGTCGGCGTTCAGGGACCAGTCGTCATAGTCCGGCGCGCGTCCGTCGTGGGGTTTTCCGTTCTCCATCCTGTCACCGATCTTCATGATGCACACAGCGCCTTTTGCCTTCGCTATGTAGTATTCGCGCTCCTTCGGGGTGTTGTCGGGGAAGATCTCGGCCAGCTCCTCCGTGGTCACGAAATAGATGTCGTCGGGAAGGATCTCATCGATATAGTCATACTGGATCGCCATGTATTTCTCCGTATTCTGGAGGCATCTGTATACATTTCGGACGACTGCCTTGAGCGTGTCGGGATTTCTGTCCCCGCGGTTGATGATCTTTTCCCAGTCCCACTGGTCGACAAAGATGGAGTGGATGTTGTCGGTATCTTCGTCGCGGCGGATGGCGTTCATGTCGGTATAGATGCCCTCGCCGACAGCAAATCCGTATTTCTGCAGGGCGTAACGCTTCCACTTGGCAAGCTACTGTACGTCCTCCGCGATGCGTCCGCCCTGCTCCCTGATGTCGATGCTGACAGGTCGTTCCACGCCGTTTAAGTTGTCGTTGAGGCCGGAC
>VSNO01000228.1 GCA_009774375.1 Lachnospiraceae bacterium | reverse complement strand
AATTATGTAAATTGTGCGATAATATGAGGGAAAGAAATGACTGAAAACAACAGGGGATTATTTATAAGGAGTTAAGGGGGAGTCAGAGACATGAAGATGAGGAAAGCGGACATAGGCGTAGCCCTTTATTTACTTGGCGCTATCATCATGTTGATCGTACCGATCACTAGTACCATGCTGGATGTGCTGCTTGCGATCAATATTTCGCTTGCTTTTACGATCCTGTTCACGACAATGTTTGCAAAAGAGGTTTTGGATCTGTCATTTTATCCGACCATTCTGCTGTTCACGACGATCTTTCGGATCGCGCTGAACGTGTCGTCAACCCGTCTGATCTTATCGACGGGCAATCCGGGCAACGTCGTGGCGACTTTTGGTAATTTTGTGGGCGGCGGCGATCTTGTCATCGGTATTGTCGTATTTATCATTCTGATCATCGTGCAGTTTGTTGTCATCAACAAAGGTTCGGAGCGTGTTGCCGAGGTTACGGCGAGATTTACGCTGGATGCCATGCCAGGTAAACAGATGGCGATCGATGCGGACCTGAATACGGGCGCGATCACAGATGCGGAGGCAAAGGTTCAGAGGGAGAAGCTCCAGCAGGAAGCAAGTTTCTTTGGTTCCATGGATGGTGCTGTGAAGTATGTAAAGGGAGATGCGACGGCTGGCCTGATCATCACCTTTGTCAATATCATCGGCGGTATCATCATGGGTGTGCTGCGGCAGGGCATGGATATCGGTGCCGCGGCAGATAAATATACGATCCTTACGATAGGTGATGGTCTGGTAAGCCAGATTCCTTCACTTCTTATTTCGTTGTCAACAGGTATTCTCGTCACAAAGGGTTCCAAGGAGGCAGACTTCGGTACTGTGCTCGTGAACCAGCTTTTCGGGATACCCAAAGTATTATATATGGTAGGAGCGGTGCTCGCATTCTTAGGGCTGGTGACGCCGCTGAATCCCCTGATCTTTGTGATCCTGGGCGTTATCTTTATCGTGTGCGGGCGCATGATCGCTTCCACGATCGAGACGGCGAGCATCGAGGCGGAGGCCGATACAGAGGAGGATACGGCAGATGAGATCCGCAGGCCGGAGAACGTCAATTCGCTGCTCCAGGTCGACCCGATCGAGCTGGAGTTTGGATATGGTATCATACCGCTCGCCGATGTCAACCAGGGCGGGGATCTTCTGGACCGTGTTGTCATGATACGAAGACAGATCGCACTGGAGCTTGGTACGGTCGTGCCGATCATCCGTCTGCGTGACAACATCCAGCTGAATCCGAATCAGTATATCATCAAGATCAAAGGGATCCAGGTGAGTGAGGGTGAGATCCTGTTTGACCACTATATGGCGATGAATCCGGGTTTTGTGGAGGAGGAGATCTCGGGTATCCCTACTTTTGAGCCTTCGTTCCATCTGCCGGCCATATGGATTACGGAGAATCAGCGGGAGCGCGCGGAGAGCGTCGGTTATACTGTAGTAGATCCGCCATCCATCATAGCGACCCATCTGACGGAGATCATCAGACAGTATCTGGCAGATCTGCTCACGAGACAGGATGTACAGAATCTCGTCAACAATGTCAAGGAGACCAATCCTTCCCTCGTGGAAGAACTGGTGCCAAAGCTTCTGGGGCTTGGCGACATCCAGAAGGTGCTGCAGAATCTCCTGAAGGAAGGCATCTCTGTGCGCGACCTTGTCACGATTTTTGAGACGCTTGCCGATCACGCGGCATCCACCAGGGATACCGACATTTTGACAGAGTATGTGAGACAGAGTCTGAAGCGCGCGATATCCAGCAAGTACTTCCCGATCAATGAGACGACAAGCGTGGTCACGCTGGATCCGGGATTGGAGCAGGAGATCATGGGAAGTGTGAAACAGACAGAGCAGGGAGCATATCTGACACTTGATCCGGAGAAGACAAAGACGATCATGGCTTCTGTGGAGTCAGAGGTAGGAAAACTTGAGAAGCTCGGGAAAAACCCAATCGTGATAACCTCACCGATCGTCAGAATGTATTTTAAGAGGCTGACAGAGGATTATTACAAGGATCTGGTAGTGGTATCTTACAATGAGATCGATTCAAATGTAGAATTACAATCAGTAGGAATGGTGACAGCATGATAATAAAGAAATTTCAGGGAAAAACAAAGGAAGAGGCACTCGAGAGTGCGAGAAAGGAGCTCGGCGAGGGCATCGTCGAGATGAACGTCAAGGCGATCAAGGCGAAGGGCATCATGAGTCTTTTCAGAGGGACAAGATTCGAGGTGACTGTCGCCAAGGAAGAGGAGAACGAAAAATACAGCGCGGTGGCGCCGAGCGAGATCCAGAAGGACGGTGTGGCAGTCAGCCTGAGCCAGGGAGCAGCGGCGGGCAGCAACGGTTCGGGGAAGATCATCCCGATGAAGCAGCCGGAAAAAAAGGAGTCCGCGGCGGAGGACTCCAAGGTATCAGGAGATGCATTTGCAGTAGGGCAGGCTGTTGCCGATGCGCTCGCTGCGTTTCCGGCACAGCGGCAGGATCCCGCAAAAGAAGAGAGCGAGCCGACGAGGGAAGATCTCAGGGGAAATGGTCTGGAGGAGAAGCTTGACAATCTCCAGAACCTGATCGAGAAGCAGCTCTCCCGGAAGGAGAACAAGCCGCAGGCGGATGAGGTAAAGAGCACGGAGGGCGCGAAAAAGGAAGAGAGCACGGAGCGCGTCAATTTCTTAAAACTCCTGTACAATAAAATGACTGACAATGAGATCAATGAGAAATATGCAAAGGAGATCATCGAGGAGATCGACAGGAACTGCAAGGCGGATGTCACGATGGATTTCATGCTCTCAGAGATCTACCAGAGAATGATACTGAAGCTGGGGAAGCCCTATGTCATGGAGGAGGACGAGAAGACGCCGAAGGTGGTATTTTTTGTGGGGCCTACTGGTGTGGGCAAGACGACAACAATCGCAAAGATCGCATCGTCTTTCAGGGTGGAGCACAAGAAAAAGGTTGCGCTGCTCACGGCGGATACTTACCGGATCGCGGCAGCGGAGCAGCTCCGGACATACGCGAATATTCTGGAAGTACCCTTCCGGGTCGTGTATACGGCGAAGGAGATCACGGATGCCGTGGAGGATTTCAGGGAATATGACTACATACTGGTGGATACCACAGGACATTCCCCGAACAATGAGGCGCAATGCGAGAGCATGAGCGACCTGATTCATTCTGTGGACGCCAATGCTTCAAAGGAAGTGTTTCTGGTGCTGTCCGCCTCGACGAAATACAGGGATCTGATGCGGACTGCCGATATTTATAAGGAAATTACGGATTATAAGCTGATCTTCACCAAACTGGACGAGACGTCCACCTTGGGAGACATTTATAATCTGAAACTGTACACAGGTGCGACGCTGTCCTACGTGACATGTGGTCAGAATGTACCGGATGACATTGAGTATTTTAATCCACAGTCAACTGTGAAGCAGTTGCTCGGAGGAAGGCGCTGATAGGAGGGTAATATATGGTGGATCAGGCTGAACAATTAAGAAATGTGATTAAATTGAATCCAATGCCAAGACCACTCTCCAGGGTGATAACGGTGACAAGTGGAAAAGGCGGGGTGGGGAAGTCCAACACATCTATAAACCTTGCCTGCCAGTTCAGAAATCTGGGAAAGCGTGTGATCATACTGGACGCGGATTTTGGACTTGCAAACATAGAGATTATGTTTGGAACCGTTCCGAAGCACAATTTGTGCGATCTGATTTATCAGGGAAAAGATATCACGGATATCATAACGTGGGGGCCTATGGACATAGGCTTTATATCGGGGGGATCCGGTATCGCGGGTCTGTCCAATCTGAGCAGGGATTATTTAAATTATATCATACAGAATCTTGTAAAACTCGACGCGATCGCCGATATTATTATCATAGATACTGGTGCAGGGATCTCCGATGCAGTGCTGGATTTCCTTGTCGCGAGTGGGGAGATCCTGGTCGTGGCGACCCCGGAGCCCACGTCGATCACGGATTCCTATTCATTGTTAAAGGCGCTTAACCGTCACCCGCGCTTCTCGAGAGAGGATTCCAAGATTATGGTGATCGCCAACAAGGTATCAAATGTGGCGGAGGGCGAGGTCATGTACAATAAGCTCGAGACAGTGGTGAGCCGCTATCTGAAGCTTCCGGTGTCATACCTCGGATCCATACCGCAGGATTATCATCTGGAGGAGGCTGTGATGCAGCAGACTCCTGTGAGTATGCAGAGTCCGAACGCAAAATCATCTATCGCGTATGAGCGGATGGCTTATGTCCTGATGGACAGGGAATATGACAAGTCGCTGGTAAAGCGCGGAATGGCAGCTTTTTTCTCACATATCGTGGCGGGAAACAAAAAAATGGGGTAAACCGGATCAGGAGGAGTCTATGATAGAGAAGTTTATATCACCAGGTGATAAGCTGGAGCTAAAATCAACAGTCAGCGTGGTGCTTCCTGATGGTACAGAAGGCGTAAAGACTTACAGGACTTCGGTATATGATATTCTGGATGACGGACGACTTGAACTCGTGATGCCTATGGAGAAGTCAAAGCTGGTGCTGCTCCCGGTTGACGGGGAGTATGATGTCTGTTTTTTTGCCCATGGGGGAATGTATCGGGCAGACGTCAGGATCATTGGCAGACGGAAAATAAATGGAATTTATGTTCTGGTTGTTGAGATGATCAGCAATCTACACAAATTTCAGCGGAGGGAATATTATAGATTTAACTGTGTTGTTGATATGAAGGCGCGGGAGATGACCGGGGAGGAGTCAGATGCTTTTGCCAGAGGTCTTGCGCATCAGGTTTCGGAAAAGGATATGGCACGGGGAGTCATCGTGGATATCAGCGGCGGCGGCACACGTTTTGTGTCGAGACAGAAGTTTCATGAGAACAGTATCATATTGATGCGTTTCAATCTGCCTATCATGGAGATCGACAGACCATTTCTGCTGGCGGCGAGGGTGATTCACTCAGGGGAGATCGAAAACCGGACGAACGAGTATGAGAACCGTGTCAAGTTTGAGTTTATAGATACTGCGACAAGAGAAGAGATTATTAAATATATCTTAATCTCCCGAAATAATTATACACAGGTTGAAGCCAAAGGCGGCTGAAACCATTGAAAATATTGGATTTTTAA
>VSNO01000227.1 GCA_009774375.1 Lachnospiraceae bacterium | reverse complement strand
CCATATCTTTATTCTCCTTTTTCTCAAAAATGTAATTAAGATTTTAACTGAACAATTACATTATAACAGATTAAATATGACAACGTGATGTCAGGTTATAAATATAATTCGTCAAATTTGAGCATATTCGCCAACATCTGCGTATGTACCTGCCAAATATACAGAGACATTGTTGTTATCGTTCGATAACCTTAATATCCTCACTGGCTGATTATCGATTATGTCTAAGTTTATTCTCTTATTGACTGTATCAATCTCATACTTCATGCCATCAAACATCGTCGCAGAGAGGATCATACTCCAGTTCGCTCGCTTTAACCGGCTTGCTATAATAGGCATATCAAGATAATGTAAACCATTCATTTCAAAATGTACACGGTACAGGTTACCTTGCGCTTCTCCACCAAAACCACCGAACTTTATTCCCTTTTTTACGAGCACCGCGCCCAATTTCTCCTGAAGGATATCTTCACTTTTATTCCATATCGGAAACAGTGCTCCTGTATCTATCAAAGCTCTGCACCCGTTAAACCAATTCAGATTTGCGATCGGTCTTCTTGCCTTCTCATCCAGCTGTAATATCATCTGCATCATAGTACCCCCGCCACACCCAGAGGAAGTCCATTATCATTGGTATACCAGCTTACGACACCATCTGTACCCTTTAACTGCATCTCAAAGAGCTCATCCTCCGTTTTATCAACATACACAACATCTGCAGATTCCAAAGTCACTCCATCGTCATTTGCATATTTAATGTTAACCAGTCCTAACCATGTATCAGGATATTTTTGTTCCATCTGTTCCCTTGTCAGTCTCTCCATCATAAAATCATCTCCCTTCTGTCAACACTCCTGACGCCCCACCTTATTTTTCTCTATTATATGCTATCACCATCGATTTTACAAGCTTTCGGCTGATAAACCACATATGTGACTGTTCCGTCCTCGTTGAGTATAAACACATCGATGCACAGATCCGCAAGCCCGCTTTCCGAATAGCTGCAGCCAAACACGGGACTGATCCCTGCCCTGCCGTCCGGAAACAGCATGTCGAACGCCTGCGCTCCGCCTCCCTCATCGTTATCCGTCTTGTAGGAATAGTGCACCAGCCCGTCCTCGTCGACTGTGCAGGTCTGTCTTGTCGCTTCTACCGGCGCTGCATATTCATCAATATTTTCCGGCGTCAGCTTCTCCATAAAAGCCTCCACACTCAGATCCACAGCATCTTTCTCGACGGGTTCTTCCATCTGATCTGTATCGTCATCCAGTGCTTTCAGATAAGCCTCTGCCGCCGCGGGGTCCGCCTTGCTCTCGTCGACCGGAAGCCGGAACAGTGCATTTACACCCGTGTAGCTCTCATTGCGGCGCATCTCTCCCGTCTCCGCATTGTACACATATGCCTCCGCGTCATAAAATGTCCCTGCGCTCACGCCCACATAGATCCCTCTGTCCGCAAACATCTCAATATTATCCATATCCAGGATCCGGTACTGCACGCCGTTTTTGACAAACGCCGTATATCCGCCGCCCATGCGCATCACACTGTAAAGCTTCGGATCCAGCCCGCGTATATAATGGGAAACATAAAACGCCTCATTTCCATATTCGTCAGAGCTCGTGTCCGGCATCGGTGTCCCGTCAGCCCGCTCGATCGCCACCACGGTATAGATCCTGTCGTCCAGAACTTCCCCGTGATCATCTGTTTCCATAAAATCACTGATGCGCCTGCCAGCGACACTCCCCAGCAGCGTGACCCTGTATCCCCCGCTCTCCTGCGTCTCATTGACCAGTATCGCATCCTCGCCCAAAAACGCCTGACGCAGCGCTTTGTCGTCCACCTCTGTCGCCGCCTCCGCAGGTGTCAGATACTTGTACACTGCAAACGCCGTGCTGGAACACAGCATCAATATACACGCTGTCACCAGCGCCGCCGCGGGAATCCTTCTTCTGTTTCGCACCTGATCATTTTTCATATCCCGTCTCTCCTTTACTCTCCGAAGAATCTGGTCATTCAATTCCTGATCCGGCAGTTCCATCGGAGTCAAAGCTATTTCCAACAGCAGATCGATATCCTTTTTCACAGCATCCCCTCCAATTTCTCCTTTAATATCCGTTTTGCCCTGTGCAGCCTGGTCTTCACCGCGCTCTCCGAGATCCGCATCAGTGACGCGATGTCCGACTGTGGCAGATCCTCCATATAATATAGAAGGACCGGTATCCTGTACTTGTCCGGCAGCTTTTCCACCGCCTTTCTGACAGTCTCGCATTCTTCCTTTGAGATCACCATATCCTCCGTATTCTTTCCCTCGAAAGGAATGCTCTCCGCAGCCTCGTCCATCGGTACGCAGCCCCCCAGAATCCGCTGCCTGACTGACAGCTTTCTCCTGCCATTTCGATACAGATTCAGCGCGACTCCCATCAGAAAACTCTTCGGATTCGTTCTGATCACCATCCTCTCACCCAGCTCAAACAGTTTCAAAAACGTATCCTGGTACAGGTCATCCGCCTCCTGACGGCTTCCCGCCACACAGCAGCAAAATGAATACAGATCCCTGCCGTATGTATCAATATAATTTTCCAGTTCTTCCTGTTTCATTGTATCTCCTCCGGTATTTTACGGCCGCCCTCATGATGACAGCTGTACTTGGATATCCATGGCACTGCGGTGCTTTAAAGCCATCTTGTCATTTTTTTGCTTTAATGCCCCTATATCGTACCGGGAAAGGGATCTTCACTCCCCTTCACTATATAGGGTAACCGCCTCCCGAAAGGTTTCAATAAAATGATGGATTTATACAGATCCATGTGATAAAATTGTGTTACTGACAAGGATAATAGAATAGAATAAAAACAGGAGACAACCTATATGAATGATCCAGATATAAAAGCATACCTCTCCCAGATCGGGATCCGCAAGATCTCTGAGCTGGATACGGCATTGATCGAAACGTATGGACAGGAGGAAGGCAGCAAGCACATAGAAGCACTGACGAAGTTATTTGACCAGTCCGAGGAACGGTTGGTATATGGAACAGGAGGCACGCCCTATCTCCACCGCCAGGATGAACTGGTCGACTACTGGAATCAGGATCTGCAGCTGAGCCTTTTGGCAGCGTCCTTTTATGACCGTGTGTTCTTCAGAAGAGTCCTGGAGTATCTGGTCAAAAAAGACGCTTTTATTGCCGGGGACATTCTTGATATCGGGTGCGGCAACGGGATCCTGACCTGTTTTCTCGCACTGCAGCATCCAGATGCCCGCATCACAGGTCTGGATCTCTCCCTAAAAGCTGTCTCTGTTGCGAAAGAGCTCTCTCGAAGCCTTCCGATAAACAATATCCATTTCGTCACTCCGGAAGAATCCTCACAGGAAAAATATGATACGCTGTTCTCCTGCCGCACAGTACACGAGAATGCCGCCTGGAAAGCGCTCTGCAAGGAACCTAAACCGGCCGTCCTTCCGATCGACGAGCTCACAAAGCGCCACAAAAAGTATGCGGCGGAACTCGCAGCACTGATAAAGAAAGGCGGATACCTGATCAGCATAGAACGCTACGAGGACGACAACACCTATGCCGGTCTGGTCTGCGCGCTGAACCGCGCCGGTTTCAGCCAGGTGCGCGGGACACATATGCAGTTTTCCTGCAAAAACGGAGACGGAACGGCTGCATTTCAGGCAATGATCTTTCAGAAATGATCCCGTGCGACCGAGTAGGAGAATGTCCTTCTCCACTACTCGCGCGCCGGGCCCCCGTCAGCATCTGCTGACAATCTTCCTCTGGGTGCCCGTGTGCATATAAAAGAAGGGGGACACCATTCAGCAGAATGTGTCTCCCTTCCTTTATATGATCCTGCGATATATTACTGCTGTGCCACATCCTTCATCGAGAAGCTGATGCGTCCCATCTTATCCCTGCCAAGGCACACAACCGTGACAACGTCGCCAAGTGTGAGCACATCCTCGACATGGTTGATCCTCTCCTTCGCGATCTTGGAGATATGCACCATGCCCTCCTTGCCCGGAGCAAACTCGAGGAATGCACCAAATTCCTTGATGCTGACAACCTTGCCCTTAAATACCTGACCTGCCTCAAAGTCCGTCGTGATGATCTTGATCATCTCGCACGCCTTGTCCATCATCTTCTGGTCCGTACCGCAGATGCTCACGAATCCGTCGTCTGAAATGTCGATCTTGACGCCTGTCTGCTCGATGATCGTATTGATCGTCTTGCCCCTCTGGCCAACCACATCACCGATCTTCTCCGGATCGATCTTTGTCTGTATGATCTTAGGCGCATACTCTCCCACGGACGGCCTTGGCTGACCGATGCATGGGATCATGATCTCGTTCAGGATATACATTCTCGCATCTCTGGTCTTGGCGATCGCTTCCTCGACGATCGGTCTTGTCAGACCATGGATCTTGATATCCATCTGGATCGCCGTGATGCCGTCCCTCGTACCAGCCACCTTAAAGTCCATATCCCCGAAGAAATCCTCGAGTCCCTGGATATCTGTCAGTACGATATAATCGTCATCCGTATCACCTGTCACAAGACCGCAGGAAATACCTGCTACCGGCTTCCTGATCGGCACACCTGCCGCCATCAGCGACATGGTAGATGCACAGATCGACCCCTGCGACGTCGAACCGTTTGACTCGAACGTCTCTGACACAGTGCGGATCGCATACGGGAAATCCTCCTCGGAAGGAAGAACCGGTATCAGCGCTTTCTCCGCCAGCGCACCGTGACCGATCTCGCGGCGTCCCGGTCCTCTCGACGGTTTTGTCTCTCCTACTGAATAGGACGGGAAATTGTAATGGTGCATATATCTCTTTGCCGTCTCGTTCTCGTCAAGTCCATCGATCTTCTGAACCTCTGACAACGGTGCCAGCGTCGTAACCGTACAGATCTGCGTCTGTCCGCGTGTGAACATGGCGGAACCATGCACTCTCGGAATGATATCGACCTCAGCTGCAAGCGGACGGATCTGTGTGATCGCGCGGCCGTCAGGACGCTTGTGATCCTTTAAGATCATCTTGCGTACTGTCTTTTTCTGATACTGGTAGATCGCCTCACCAAGGATCGCAAGCCACTCCTCATTGTCTGCAAACGCCTCCTCGAGCTTCTCTGTGATCTTGCGTAGATTCTCTTCCGTTACCTGCTCCTCCTCTGAAAATACAGCAACCTCC
>VSNO01000226.1 GCA_009774375.1 Lachnospiraceae bacterium | reverse complement strand
GTTGGGGATCGCAAGCGTCAGATACCGCGTATCATTCTCTCCCATGCGCTCGTCCACTTTTCTGAAATATCCTGTAAAAAACATGAAATTCCACAGATTGTCCATGTTTTCGTATACTTCGCCATAGGTAATATCCTCATGAACGGGCTTTTCGACAGTCCCGCCGTCGATCAGGTTCTCCAGTTCACTCTTTACACTGTCATCCGCCATGTCGATCAGCTTACGCACAACCGTATTGGAAGAAGTATTTGCCCAGTACGAATGCGGAAACTCATCCTCATGACTTGTTAAAGCTTTCACATACCGAATGACACTCCACGGATTGTATACATTGGTATTGCCAAAAAGGTATCCGTTGTACCATTCTTTGATCAGGTCGTACTTGTGCTCCAGTGCGCAGTCTCTACAAAGCCTGCGCACTTCCTCCTCCGTAAAGCCAAAGTATTCATCGTAATTCCAGTCAAGTATGGATATCACCTCAAGATTATTTAAACCGGTAAAGAAGGCATCTGCCGAGACATTACTATCCTTTGAGATCCGCAGACACCCTGTTATCACCGCAAACTCCAGGCTGCTGTTTGTCTTAAAAGCAGACTCAAACAGGGAACGGATAAAGCCTGCCATCTCGTTATAAAAATTCTGCGTGAACGCATTCTCGAGCGGCACGTCATATTCATCGATCAGTATGATCGTTTTTTTCCATAATAAGCTTCAAGGCATTGAGATAAAAACTGAATAGACTGATTATAACTGTCTCTGTCTGCCTTGCGCCTCATAATGTTCAGATATTCTTCCTTTTTCTCAGACAGCCCTTCCGCCTGAAGAATATATCGATGGCGATAATATTCATTAGCGATCTGCCGCCTGATCGCCGCATACGCAAGCTCAAAATCTGGCTGTTTCGCATCCTTTAACGTCAGATTGATCACAGGATAGCGCCCCATATGCGCAAGGTAATCCTCCCCCGCCTCCATGATCTTCATCTGTTCAAACAGATAGGCATTGTCCTTTTTTTCGCCGTCATCCGTATGCATATCCTCAAAAAAATACTGGAGCATGCTCATATTCAGCGTCTTGCCGAAACGCCGCGGACGCGTAAATAGATTGACATCACCTTTTTTATCCAGCAATTCTTTCATGAACCATGTCTTATCAATATAATAATATCCTCTCGTTACTAATTTTTCAAAATCATCAACACCTACCGGCAATGGTTTATGATCCATACAGATACCCCCGTTATGCTATTTTGAACAGTTCCTTAATAGTTGCCTAGTTTCAGTATATCCTACAGCACAGGTGCTTGTAAAGGAAAATGAAAAGCACTGCACCCGCAAATACGTACTTGAACGATGCGCAAGCCTGTAGTAAGATATATAAAATTAGTAAAATCTGGAAGGTGACTGATATGAACATGATCGGAACACAGAATATAGAGACCAAACGGTGTCTGCTAAGAAGGATCCGCCTCGAAGACTACAAGATGATGTATGAGAACTGGGCAAAATATGAATCCGTCTGCAGATATTTTCCGTTTGATCCGATCGAAGAGATAACGGTCTACAGAGAAAAAGTACGAAACTGGTCCAAAAATTACGAATCAGATACCTACTTTCACTGGGTGATCGAATCCAAAGAAAATCAGCAACTGATCGGAACGATCAATCTGGGGAATCTTGAGGCATCCTGCCATATGTCTGACACCTGCTATATGCTCGCGCCGGATCACTGGAACAGGGGAATCATGACAGAGGTTCTTCGAGCCGTATTGGCATACGCATTTCATAAAATAGGCTTAAACCGCGTCCAGGCGGAAGTCTTTTCCGGAAATACAGCTTCTGAGCACGTTCTGCTGAAATGCGGTATGCAATACGAAGGAATCGCCAGACAAAAATACTATAAAAACGGCACCTTTATCGACACTGCCCAATATGCGGTTCTCCGGCAGGATTATGAAGCGCTGACCCACAGCACCGACAGCCCCTGATCGTTCAGGAAAATGTTTTCTGCTGCTTTTACCGCCTTCCGTGGGCATCGCACATTCCCCTGACCTCAAACAGTTTATCCAGAAACCAGTATGGGATCAGCCTTCCCTCCTCCTGCATCCTGAGGGCTTCCTCCTTACTGCACCACCGCACAGCCTGCACTTCCTCCTCCTGCAAATGAAGTTGTGTGATATCAACCTCCTGCTCCAGCAGGAAATAATCGTCAAATCCGCAATCAAAGTTGATCGTGAAATCCGCCCGCCTGTCCGACAGGTCGATCTTTAGCCCAAGCTCCTCTGCCACTTCCCGCTCTGCCGCCTGACAACTGTTCTCTCCCTGCAGGGCGGATCCCGCCGCTGTCAGATCCCACATATCCGGCCAGTCTTCCTTAAAGGACTGCCTCTGCTGAATCAGCAGTTCATTCCTGCTGTTAAAGATGCAGACATGGATCGCAAGGTGATACTCCCCGTTCTTCATCGCATCTCCGCGCCTGTGCAGCCTGCCTGTTTTCTCTCTGTCCTTCGTGTATAGATCCCACATTTCATTTTCGGCTTGAATCGTCATCTCAATGTCCTCCTGTCCTCACGGAGCCACGCAATCGAGCCGGGAAGACTTTCCCTGCTCGCCGCGCGACCCGTGCGCCGCCTTAGCGGCATATTTCATCTGCACGGGTCTGTGCATAAAAAGGTATAAGGTCTTCATTTCCCACAAAAACCTTATACCTCTCAAACCCCAAACGTTCTACATAAACTTCACAAGTTCATCCACGCTCTTTCTCTTAGGTGCAGCCGGCTCTTCATCTGCATACCCCACTGCCACGAGCGCCGCCACTTTCTGTCCGTCCTCAGCACCGATGATCTCCGCCACCTTCGCCTCGTCAAAGATGCCAAGAATGACAGTGCCCACGCCCTTGTCATGTGCCGCCAGGCAGAAGGTCTGTGTCGCAAGTCCTGCGTCGAACACTTCCCAGCGGTCCTCCTTCGATGTCGTGTAGGAACCATCTCTCTCAAAACCGCTCCTGCCGTGCACCATGTTGACTACGACAAGCGCGGCACAGTTCTTGATGATCCCGCTGTTGTGCTCAAATCCAAGCGTTGCCTCCTCCGCGATCCTCGCCTTGATCTGCGGATCCTCAACCACGGCATACCGCGTCACCTGTGTGTTTTTCCACGATGGCGCATAGGCCGCTGCCGCCACGATCTCCTGCATGGTCTCATGCGGAACCTGCTCTGCCTTGAACTTTCTGATACTTCTCCTTGTCTCGATACACCTGATCGCCTCCATAGTACTACCTCTCTTTCGTTTTTATTTATAAAAAATTGCAACTAACTTTTTACTTTAGAAATCCGTTTACGATCTGCTCCTCAGCCTGTGCCTCCGTAAGCCCCAGCGTCATGAGCTTGATCAGCTGTTCGCCCGCAATCTTTCCGATCGCAGCCTCGTGGATCAGGCTTGCATCAATATTGTTCGCCGTGATCTCCGGGATCGCGCGCACCACCGCGTTGTCCATGATGATCGCGTCACATTCGGAGTGTCCTGCACACTTGTTGTTTCCGTTTATGTGCGAGTAAAAAATCTGCTCTGACGAATCCTTCGCCACCGAGCGCGAGATCACGTTGGTGCTGGAATCCTCGCCATCCAGATCCACATAGAAATTGGTCGTCGCCTTCTGCTTCCCATGTGTCATCAGCTTTTCCCTGATGACGAGCTGTGCACCTTTTCCAAGCTTGGCCCTTGTAACCCTGTCCGTGGAGTCCACGCCCCGGATCTGCACAGTGTCCATCTCCATGTAGCTGTTCTCGTCCATCTCCACGACCGTCTCCGGATTCATCACGCGCTCGCCGGTACCTTCACCAGAACCATAGTGCTTCTCCACATAGCGAACCTTCGCATTTTTTCCGATATAGAAAGAATGGATCCCGCTGTGTTCGCTTGCCTTGTCGCCGCCGTTATGAATCCCGCATCCCGCCACGATCGTGACATCGCAGTCCTCCCCGATATGAAAGTCGTTGTACACCAGCTCTTTAAGCCCTGTCTGTGTCATCAGCACCGGGATATGCACGCTCTCCTTTTTCGTGCCCGGCCTGATAAAAATATCGATCCCAGGCTTATCTTCCTTGGGCACGATCTCGATATGCTCCGTCGAACGCCTGCCTGCCGCCTCCCCGTTCGCGCGGATATTGTAAGCGCCGGCAGGCACTTCATGCAGATCTGCCACCTGCATCAGCAATGTCTTCTGAATCTCATCCATGGATACACCCTCCCGCATTATGTTTGCACTCAAGATTGCCGCTCAACAGGCCCGGCAGTATCTCCTCCTTCGTCCCCATATTCTGTATCTCGCCGTTTGCGATCACCACGATCTTATCCGCTATGTCCAGAATGCGCTCCTGGTGGGAGATGATCACGATATTTCCCTGCGTCTTGTCATGCATCTTCTCGAATACTTTGATCAGATTCTGAAAGCTCCAAAGATCGATCCCCGCCTCCGGCTCGTCAAACACGGACATCTTCATGCCTCTGGCGATCACAGTCGCGATCTCGATCCGCTTGAGTTCCCCGCCGGAAAGGCTGCTGTTCACCTCACGGTTAATATAATCCCGCGCGCAAAGCCCCACCTCGGCAAGATACTTGCACGCGCCCTCGATGCTGAGCTTCTCCCCGGCTGCCAGCCTGATCAGATCGAGCACCGTGATGCCCTTAAACCTTACCGGCTGCTGAAAGGCAAAGCTGATTCCCAGATTTGCACGGTCCGTGATGGACATGTCTGTGATGTCCTGCCCTTCAAAGATGATCTGTCCTTCTGTCGGCTGTATGATCCCTGCGATCATCCTGGCAAGCGTTGATTTCCCACCCCCGTTTGGCCCTGTGATCGCCGTAAACCGATCGTCTATCTTTAAGTTGATATGATTTAATATATCCTTTCCGTCCTCGTCCTCAACGTGGTAGGATATATTTCTTAATTCCAACACGCAGTTACGCCTCCTCTCGTTTTTTATACAAGAAATTTATACGCTCTTTCAGTATAACCAATATTTAACAAAAAAGCGACTATTTTTATCAAATTTTTATATGAAAATTTGCTGTGTGTTTTCAAAATCATTTATAATAACTATAAATGAGCAAATTTGAAATTTTACCAAAGTTACTTCAAATTGCTAAAAACTAAAGACATCACGCCTCTGTGGGTGTATACTGTATCTGCTACGAAAACAATAACCTACAAAGGATGATGTCTTATAGAAAACAGTATATACCATTCAGAGTTTCTTTACAACTGCTTTAAAAAATTAAGTTTAT
>VSNO01000225.1 GCA_009774375.1 Lachnospiraceae bacterium | reverse complement strand
AGGGAAGAGTCCTCTTCCCCTACTCGCGCGCCGGGCACCCGTCAGCGCATGCTGACAATCTTCCTCTGGGTGCCCGTGTGCATAAAAAAGAACCGCAATGAAATTAGCTTCTGCTAAATCTATTACGGTTCTGTATCTACAACATTTATAAACAGCAACCGCACAGAAACAAGACGTACAACCTTGTAACCATGCGGAAAGCAATGATTACAGGAGTTTACGTCTTTTTTCTCTACGTCTTAAACTGTTATCACAAAATGTGTTCATACGATTATCCTCTTTGATTTAATAATATCGCAAATGAGAAATCGGCATAGTATACAATGTGCTCAGCCATGGATCTGTCCCTCAAGAACCACTTTCGCCTCTGCGATCGCTTTGTCGATCCCCGCGGGATCCTTACCACCTGCCTGAGCCATGTTTGGTCGGCCGCCACCGCCGCCGCCTACAAGTCCGGCAATTCCCTTGATGAGATTTCCTGCATGGGCGCCCTTTGCCATCGCTCCTTCCGTCGCCATCGCCACAAGGTTGACTTTATTGTCCATGCCGGAGACCAGTACAATGACACCTTCACCCAGCTTTGCTTTCAGCTGGTCACCGAGATCCCTCAAGCCATTCATATCCACGCCGTCCACTTTCGTCGCCAGAAGCTTTACGCCCTTCACCTCCGCCACCTGGTTCATGACATCACCGAGTGCTTCTTTTGCCGCTTTGCTCTTGAGCGACTCATTCTCGCTCTGCAGGGATTTGATCTCTGCCATCATATGCTCAATTTTCTCTGTCAGATTCGCCGGCGTTGTCTTTGCCGCTTTTGCCGCAGCGTCCAGCTCGTCCTCAAGATTCCGGTAATATGCAAATACATTATCCCCTGTCAATGCCTCTATGCGGCGCACTCCTGCTGCGATACCGCTTTCCGATATGATCTTAAAGGTTGTGATATCTCCTGTATTCTTTACATGTGTGCCGCCGCAAAATTCCTTAGAAAAATCTCCCATGGATACGACGCGTACAGACTCGCCGTACTTTTCATCAAACAGGGCCATCGCACCTGTCTTTTTCGCCTCATCCATTGTCATGACCTGTGTCTCCACAGCGATGTTCTCAGCGATCTTTTCATTGACCATCTTCTCGACAGATACCAGTTCATCGGCAGTCATCGCCTCAAAATGGCTGAAATCAAATCGCGTGCGCTCCCCATCCTGATAGGAGCCCTTCTGCTGTACATGTGTACCGAGCACCTCACGGAGCGCTTTCTGCAGCAAATGGGTCGCAGAGTGATTTTTACAGATCCTGGTACGAAGCGCCTTGTCAACACTCAGAGTGACCTCGTCGCCCACCTTGATCATACCATGCGTGATCCTGCCTATATGCCCTACTTTTCCGCCGAGCAGCTTGATCGTATCCTCCACGGCAAACGTACCTGATGCAGTCGTGATCACACCCCGGTCGCCCTGCTGGCCGCCCATCGTTGCATAAAACGGGGTTTCATCTACGATGATCGTGCCGATCTCACCATCCGAAAGCGCCTCCACGAGCTCGCTCTCTGTCGTGAGCACAGATACCCTTGATGTCGTCTCGGTTCTGTCATATCCGACAAAAACTGATGTTATGGCAGGATCGATCGACTCGTATACCGTTGCGTCAGCTCCCATATAATTCGTCTCTTTGCGCGCGTTCCGTGCCTTGGTGCGCTGTTCCTCCATAGCTGTGTCAAACCCGTCCCTGTCAATGGCAAAACCTTTTTCTTCCAGTATCTCACAGGTAAGATCCACAGGAAATCCATATGTATCATACAGTTTAAATACATTTTCTCCCGAGAGAACCTTCTGCCCTGCCGCCTGCATTTTATCCTCCATATCTGAGAGGATCGCAAGCCCCTGATCGATCGTCTTGTTAAACTTTTCCTCCTCCTGCGTCAGCACCTTGAAGATAAAATCCTTCTTCTCATCCAGTTCCGGATAGCCGTCCCTGCACTCATCGATCACTGTCCTGGCAAAATCAGCCATGAAGGTGCCTTCTATGCCGAGCATCCTACCATGGCGTGCCGCACGCCGGATAATACGTCTGAGCACATATCCGCGCCCCTCATTCGTCGGCATGATCCCGTCCGAGATCATAAACGTTGCGGAGCGGATATGATCGGTGATCAGCCTGATCGAGACATCCTTCTTCTCGTCCGCCTCGTACTCCACGCCGGCAGTCTCGCAGACCTTATCCCGGATCGCCTTCATAGTATTGATATCAAATACGGTATCCACATCCTGAACGACTACCGCGAGCCGTTCCAGTCCCATACCCGTATCGATATTCTTCTGCGCCAGCTCCTCATAATGCCCCTTGCCGTCACCATCAAACTGTGTGAACACATTGTTCCACACTTCTATAAAACGGTCACAGTCGCAGCCCACTTTGCAGTCCGGCTTTCCGCAGCCGTACTTTTCACCTCTGTCATAATAGATCTCCGAACATGGTCCGCATGGCCCTGCTCCATGTTCCCAGAAATTATCACACTCCCCTGTCTCCGGATCCCGGTAAAAACGTGTGATCTTCTCAGCTGGGACACCGATCTCATTTCCCCAGATATTATAGGCTTCCTCATCTTCACAGTATATAGATGGGTATAATCTCTCCGGGTCAAGGCCGACTACTTTGGTCAAAAACTCCCAGCTCCATGTGAGTGCCTCGCGCTTAAAATAATCTCCAAACGAAAAATTTCCAAGCATCTCAAAAAAAGTAAGATGCCGCGCCGTCTTACCGACATTCTCGATATCACCTGTCCGAACGCATTTCTGGCATGTGGTGACACGGCGTCTCGGCGGTATCTCCTGCCCTGTAAAATAAGGCTTTAACGGTGCCATGCCTGAATTGATGATCAAAAGACTGTTGTCATTATGCGGCACCAGCGAAAAGCTCTTCATCGACAAATGATCCTTGCTCTCGAAAAATTCCAGAAACATTCTTCGAAGCTCGTTTACTCCATAGTTTTTCACAATCATTCCTCCAAAATCTTAATAATCGTTCCTCTGGGTGCTTGTGCACATTAGAAATCAAACTTATCTGCAAAGTAAGCATCCAACTCATCAATCCTGATACGCACCTGCTCCATGGAATCGCGAAAACGGACAGTCACTGCATTGTCCTGCTCAGACTCGAAGTCGTAGGTAACGCAGAACGGTGTACCGATCTCATCCTGGCGGCGGTATCTCTTGCCGATATTTCCTCTCTCGTCAAACTCACAGTTGTATTTCTTAGAAAGCTGCGCATAAATCTTCTCCGCACCTTCGTTGAGTTTTTTACTCAGAGGAAGCACACCGATCTTGACCGGAGCGATCGCCGGATGGAAACGAAGCACTGTCCTCATATCCCCCTCGCCGATCTCCTCCTCGTCATATGCCGCACAGAGAAAAGCAAGCACCACGCGGTCTGCACCGAGCGAAGGCTCGATCACATATGGTATGTATTTCTCTTTCTTCTCGTCATCAAAATAAGACATATCCTGTCCGGACGTGTTCTGATGCTGTGTGAGATCATAATCAGTGCGGTCAGCGATTCCCCAGAGCTCACCCCAGCCGATCGAGGGAAAGAGGAACTCGATATCTGTCGTACCTTTCGAATAAAAGCAGAGCTCCTCCGGCGCATGGTCGCGCAGGCGCATCTCCTCCTCCTTGATGCCGAGACTCAGAAGCCAGTCGCGGCAGAAGCCTCTCCAATACTGGAACCATTCAAGATCCGTGCCGGGCTCACAGAAGAACTCCAGTTCCATCTGTTCAAACTCTCTTGTCCGGAATGTGAAATTACCCGGTGTGATCTCATTTCTAAAGGACTTGCCGATCTGACCGATGCCAAAAGGAATCTTCTTTCTGGAAGTCCTCTGTACATTCTTAAAGTTCACAAAGATCCCCTGTGCGGTCTCCGGGCGCAGATAAACAGTGTTCTTGGCATCCTCTGTCACTCCCTGAAATGTCTTGAACATCAGGTTAAACTGTCTGATATCTGTAAAATTGTGCTTTCCGCAGGTTGGACAGGGAATATTCTTCTCCTCGATAAAATTCTTCATCTCCTCCTGTGAAAAGGCATCGATCGGCTTTTCCAGCGCAATACCATGCTCAGCCGCATAGTCCTCGATCAGCTTGTCCGCACGGAACCGCTCATGACATTCCTTGCAGTCCATTAAGGGATCCGAAAATCCACCGAGATGTCCCGATGCGACCCATGTCTGGGGATTCATCAAAATGGCACAGTCCACTCCCACATTGTGCGGATTCTCCGTGACAAACTTCTGCCACCATGCCCTTTTTACGTTATTCTTTAGCTCAACACCGAGATTTCCATAATCCCATGTATTGGCAAGTCCACCGTAAATTTCAGAGCCGGGATATACGAATCCTCTGCTTTTTGATAAAGCTACGATCTTGTCCAATGTCTTTTCCATTTCACGTTCTCCTAACCTCATATAATTTTATAATTTATTTAAATACAATGATCCTGTATCCTTCTGACAGCTCTACATACGCACTCTTTTTTCCTGCTGCAGCGACCCCCTCGCTGATATACAGGATCTCATCAAAGCAGTTTACGCGGATCTGTTCTACTGCCGACTCCCCGGCATTCTCCACGATCTCGATCACAATGTGGCTGTCGCCCATGCCCAGCAACTCAGGTTTTGAGATCTCCGAATTGTCCGAAACTGATCTTAGCGTGACATTCAGGTCAAAACCTGCCATGTTGGCATCCATGATCGTTCCAGCAAAAAAATTTTCACTGTTAAATCCCGCATAAGCCTGATAGTCCCCATACTCCATGTGTACGTTCGCCACGCTGTCCTTTACTTTAAAATCCTTCAGTTTTATCTTTGCATTTTCATGAGCCGATGTATACTCATCTATGGACGACTCGATCATAGATTTTAATCCATTCTCATCATAGTAGCTCTCACCGAAGCTTTCCACGATCGTGCTGGTGATCCTTCCGTCCTTTTCTATCGCGATCGATGTTGTTGTCGACGTCACCTCATCCCTGACGTCCTGATCCTCCTGATCTATCACTTCCCCGCACGAGGCGAGACCCAGCATGCAGACACACAGCATTAAAACAATAGCTTTCCTCATAACTTTTTCCACCTTACTCATTATATGCGTCTTATTATAAACAACTTATTCCATATTTTCAAGTATTTCGAGACTTTTAAAATTCCTGTCCATGATTCTTTTGCATATCTTCCTGCTGTATAGACCCAATTCCTCCAGTACTTCTGTCCTGACAGAAAATGAAAAAAGTTTTTCAACAGGCGTTTTCATTATGTAATCAATCGTGTATGCCGTCGCCTGCATAATCTCATCCTTTATGCCCCCTCCTGGAAATTGTCCGTTCTGCATG
>VSNO01000224.1 GCA_009774375.1 Lachnospiraceae bacterium | reverse complement strand
ATCTTATCCGCATTGGACGGTTAATCCAATAGTTTCCCCAAAAGGGACGTGATCTCCCGGATATTCCCCGCATCCCTGCTCCCGACGTTAATGGCGTCCACGTCGCTTAACGCATACAAGGTCATTTCCTCCAGCGCATACTTCCTAAAGGCAGTCTTCAAAATCGTGAAATTCCTCATTGTCCAAAGCGGAACGTATTTTAAAGGAATCAATTCCTTCGACCTTTAAATTTTGCAAATATCCTTTAATGCATCTCTGCGTTCTTCTTTCGCCATATACTGACGTAAAATGTAAATTTGTATCAATCAATATACGCATATTTCTGGCTTTTGCCAATTCGGCTTTATAATCAATCTCTACATTGCTCCGTTTTCGAAAACGCTGTAATTCTTCCAATGCTCTCTGTTGCGGTGTCTTGCCCCCATCCTTGATATTTCCTGTATCAAAGCAAAGCACATTTTCAAATATATGTTCACCTACAGTATATCACAAAAAACAAAAAAGTATAGATATTTTCTATACTTTTAAAAGATTTCTTCCCCTGCGATCACATAGGCACATTACAATAAACGTGTTGTTTAGCTCTTGAATCCTGCTGCCAAATGTGCTATATTAAACATAGAAAAAGGGAAAGCCATAGAAGCGGCTCTACCCCTCAAACAACTAAGCTAAAACCTCTTATGAGGTAAGCCGTCGCTATTGACAGTAGTGGCGGCTATTTCTTTTTTCCCTTGTAAACCTGATAAATCAAATTCGCAAGGGCGACAACTAGTATTCCAATCTGGATTAAATCCGGATTCAAAACAGCCATTCTGTATGCGATATCAAATACAATGCCAGAATGTTGGATAGATACATACCATCTTCCTTGTAATGCGTTTTGTTTCTTTTTCCCACAATATATAATATATACTCTAAACCCGCATCCGTCTCGCCCAGCCTTTCACGGCAAACGGCACGCAGAGCATTCCGATCAGGACCGGGATCGTGATCAACAGATACGGAGACCAGATGTATCTGCCGAAGATACAGAGTGTATTCGTCCTGAAAATGTCCGTGCCTGTCCCCACGAGCGGTATGAGATCCTTTGCCTTCTGCAGCCAGAACGGGAGATAGTTCTCCAGTGCGGTCGGCACGAGCACAGCCGCCAGACTGGAAACCATCGCCAGCACACTGCTCCCCGCAGCAGCTGACAGCAGCATGACGATCCCCGCATAACCGATCATGCCAAGCAGCGTGAACGCGTACTCATAGATCTCGGCCTGCAGCATGTTCATCGGTGCGACCGCGATCAGCTTGATGTTCTGGATCGGCATATCCCAGCCGGCAGTCCCCAGAAAAAAGAGCTGCGAAGCGACCTGTCCGGCCGCAATGACCGCGAAAAACTCCAGCGCAAAACAAAGTCCGGTGAGAATCTTGGCAAAAGCCGTCTTTCGCCACCCGTTTTTTGTCGTCAGCATCAATACCTTAATTCCATCCCGCCGCTCCCCGGCAAAGAGCGGCGACAGGACGATCGCGAGAAAGACTGCCATCACAGTTCCAGTCTCACCGGCGATAGTGGAAAGTACCGCTGACCAGCCCTCCGTCCACTCATATCGGAAGGGCTTTTGCACACTCTGCTCCATCTGCATCAGGTACTCCTTTTCGCGCCCCTCCTGTCCGCTGATCTCCAAAAAGGTCCCGACCGCCTGCTGCCGTCTCTCATAAAAACCCGTCAGTTCATCCGGATCGACATAGCTGACCATCAGCTTAAGAGAGCTGCTGTCCTTCAATTCCGGATATAACGCTTCCAGCCAGCCCTGGATCCCCTGTCGGTCTGTCAACTGCAGCCTTCTGTCCATGTGAGCTGCCTCCGCCTCCTGGTAATCCCTCACCATCTGCTGGAAGGACTCGTCTGTCAGCTCACCGCCAAATGCGCGCGAATACTCCTGACAGTCGCGTATCATGCGGTATCCGTCAAAATTATTTCCGAACGAATCCGTATGGTTGGAGCTTCCAAACGAAAACCATTGAAAAGAAAGGACACTGCCAAACAGCACCGCATATACAAAGCATACGAACACACATACTTTCGTCGTGCCTCTCCGCCACAGTTTCCTGTGTTCGAGCAAAAATAATTCCATCATCACCGCACGCCCTCCTCCGAACCAAAATAATACAGATACAGATCCTCCAGCGATGCCTCACAGGGCACTGCCCTCCCGTCGGGCAACGTGTCCGAGAGTATGCGCAGCACGACCTGCTCCCCCTCATGCCGCAGATTCGCAACTATTGCCTCATCCTGCCACCTTCTCGCCTCGCCTGGGGAGACCGCAAGCTCCCATACCTTTCCGGCGGCCTTCCGGGTCAGTTCGGCGATCGTCCCCTGGAGGACAAATTTCCCCTTTTTCATCATCAGCACTTCATCGGCGATCGCCTCGATATCAGACACGATATGCGTGGATAAAAGGACGATCCGCTCGCCTGCATAATCGGCGAGCAGGTTGCGGAAGCGCACGCGTTCCCTCGGATCTAAGCCCGCCGTCGGCTCGTCGAGTATCAGAATCTTTGGCTGGTTCAGCAGCGCCTGCGCGATGCCCACCCTCTGCTTCATGCCGCCCGAAAAGGTCCTTAGCTTTTTGCCTGACACTGATTCGAGTCCCACGACCTCGAGCAGCTCCCGCACGCGCTTTTTGGCGATATCCCGCGGGATCCCCTTGAGCGCGGCGATATACATCAGAAATTCCATCGCGGTGTAACCGGGATAATAACCGAACTCCTGCGGCAGATACCCCAGCAGATCCCTGTAGTCCGCCCCCATCGCAGTCACTTCCTTTTTGTCCAGGAACACCTCCCCCGACGTGGCCTCCAGCACAGCGCACAGCATGCGCATCAGTGTCGTCTTTCCCGCACCGTTTGCACCCAGCAGTCCATACAGCCCCGGCTTAAACGATGCGCTGACACAGTCGACTGCGATCTTTCGCCCATAATGTTTTGTCAGACGGTCAATCGATAATTCCATACAGTTTCCCCTCCCTTCTCGATCCTATGATAAAACAGATCTCCCTGACAAAAAAAGCAGAAAATAACAAAAATGCCGCGATCCAGAATCCCATCGCCGATGTCTCATAGATCCATGTCTTCGTGCCTGCAAAAATGCCCCAGCAGACGCCAGCACCGGTCATTGATACCGCATAGGCCAGCGTACTGCCCCTGGGGGACAGTCTGACGATCCTCAGAAGGGCGCTCATGCACACAAGATAAGGCACCAGACAATACAGCACCAGCCGCCCTATATTTTCATAAGCGCTCTGCGCAGATACGCCCAGTGACAACACGATCGTGATGCTCACCAGATTGGCAGCCCCCGCCAGGAGCAGCTTAGCCAGTATGATCTGCGCCCCTGACGCTCTCGTCACTGCCTCGATCTCACTCATGCCGTAATACCGGCTCCGCAGGAATACCGGCATCACAGCCAGCACAAACAGCGGCATGAACGCAGGTATGCGCAGAATATCTACCGCCGACCACACTGCCGCGCAGGCAAGCAGCAGGATCACTGCATGCAGTCCAAGAATATGCATGCCCTCAAACCGCAGCACATCTGACAGATACTGCCAGAATCCGGTGCGCTCCTCCGGCTGCAGGCTTCGTTGTTCCCGTGTGATGCGCATACACTGGTCTATCGTTTTCTGGAGCCTTACAGGACACTCTTTCTGACCGAGAACGCTCTGCAGTTTCTCCTCCAATTTCTGATCTCTCATATGCACTCCCCCTTTCTTTTTTTAGAGCATTTTTCAAAAACGCTCTAATCATAAGACGCCTTCCTCATGATCTGCAGTGCATAGCGCACCCTGCTCTGCACTGTCCGCACATTGCTTTCCATGATCTTTGCGATCTCCGCGAAACTTAGCTGCTCGCCATACCGCAGTATGATCACCTCCCGCTGTTCCGGAGACAACCGGTCCAACAACTGCCTTACCTCCTCCCTGTCCTCGACCTGATGGAGCTCACCGCACTCACTGGCGATGTTCTCCCCGTCCTCGAGCGGAACCGGCTGCACTTTCCTGCTCTCATCGATACACAGGTGGTTTGCGATCGTATACAGATACGCTTTGAACTTCTTCCTGCCTCTGTACTCCGGCAGGCTCCGAAACAGCCTCAGAAAAGTTTCCTGCGTCAGATCCTCCGCTTTCTCCGCACTGGAACAATGCCACCTGCAGTAGCGCATGACCGCAGCATAATAGCGCCTGATCAGTTCCTCTGCCGCGCCGTCATCGCCGAGTCTGATCTGCCTGACCAGTTCATCATCACTCACATTTTCCCAGCTCCCTTCCGGTTGTATTTTGTGTGCCTCTATATATAATAACGCAGTTGATCGGAAAATGATTGAAAAACCGTCCACATAGATCTCCAAGTCAAGCATGAGTTTCCGGAAATAATCCGGTTAAAGTCATGGACGGAAGTAATCAAGGCTTACGTTCTGCCAAAAAACCTTGTCAGGATTGGAAAACCAAGGACATTGAGCGAAGCGCAGCTTAGGCATTTAAGATAGCATTTTTTAAGAAAAAGAAGGTTCAGGAATGGGGCTGTATATAGCGGAATACCTTATGAAGGGCATGGGTGGAAAGCTGATATGCTGTTCTAAGGAAAATGAGTGGTTTGAAGTAAAATTATGTTTGGTTTTAGTATCTTAGAGCGTGTTTGAAAAATGCTTTCTTCAAACACGTTCTGGCTCATATGAAATAAAAACAGGATAGGTGAAAGTATCCTGCAGAATATTTTAGCAGGAAAAGCAAAACAGCAGTCCCCGACGAAATGAAACAATCTGTCGAAACGTGGCGGACAGAACACAAAGTTCACTAAAGGGCAGGGCAGCTTGCTGACTTTTTCCCCTTGGCTATCGTCAGATAGACAATGTTGACTGCCGTAAGGCAGAAAAGGCCCCGGTTTCCCGAAACTGCTAAATGCACTCGGAGGGCTGTACAGCGGCGAAAAGAATGAGTATTTGAAAAGCCTGAACCAATATGGGCTTCTTATCATTGATGATTTAGGCGTGGAGCGTGACACTCCCTATGTGCTGGAAACGGTTTATCTTGTGATTGATGAACGCTACGAAAATGGGAAATCGTTTATCATAACACCAAACCTGTCACTGGAAAAACTGCGCAATCGGCAGACTTGAAGCGTGGGTTCATCTATGACCGCATCATGGAGAGATGTGTTCCTGTTGCTCTTTCTGGAAAAAATTACCGGAAAGACAAAGGCAGGAAGAACATGGAGAATGCTTCGGGCATTTTAAGGGGATGAAACAACCAGCGTGAAATTCTTGAATCTGAGATAAAAAAATGATATGATAAGGGCACAAGCTGAAAGGGAACAGGATATGGCAAATATATATGACGGGGCATTCCGGACAATATTAAATGACTGCCGGAAGCTGATAATCCCCGTAATCAATGAAATTTTTGGGGAAGCATATAC
>VSNO01000223.1 GCA_009774375.1 Lachnospiraceae bacterium | reverse complement strand
ACATAAAAACAGGGCATTTGAATTATTGAATCAATTAATTGAAAAGTATCCAGATAATAGTGTGGCGGTCAGACTGGGAGGGGAACATTCTATGGAAGTTTTCTTTTGGCTGTCAAAGGAAAATAAGAAAAAAATATATTGTTTTATTGATAATAATCCTAAATGCATCTGCAGTAAATTGGGAGATATTATTTCACTGAATGAGGCATTTACTCATAAAGAGATTAAGGCAGTGATTTTGTCATCCTATGTCAATCTGTCGATGCTGAAAAAAGAAGCGGAAAGCTACCCGCAGAATATACAACGATTGGATATTTATGATTATTTTGCTAAGAATAACTATAAATTAGAACATGATTTTTTTGATGCATGTATGGAAGCAGAAGGATATGAAGTAGGTTTTCCTATGTGTTAAATGGGTACGATTAAGGTTCATGTGGATGATTTTTCTGTTGACAGAATAGATATAATACAACGTCTTTCGAAAGGATGGAATTTGATATAAATGAGGATTGCGAGAGAACTTGGAAGTGGAGAGATAAGCATCTCAAAATTATACATATGTAGAATCAAGATAAATAAATGAAAGGAGATTGATACAAAATGTCACAGATCAAATCACAACAACAGGCAAAGGAAGAAATCTTTCAGATGGTCACAGAATATTATAATACATATATGAAAGAGACAGACAAGCCCTTTGAAGGCGGTAAAGATTCCATTCGTTATGCAGGACGCGTCTTTGATGAGCAGGAACTGATCAACGGCGTGGACAGTATATTGGAGTTCTGGCTGACGGCGGGACGATTTACAAAAGAATTGGAGGAGGCGTTAAAGGAATATCTGGATGTAAAGTATGCTGCGCTTGTCAATTCAGGGTCGTCTGCGAATCTGATCGCTTTTTATGCGCTGACATCTCCTCTGATAGAGGAAAAAAGACGGATCAAAAAAGGGGATGAAGTAATCACGGTAGCGGCGGCTTTTCCGACGACGATCACACCGATTGTTCAGTTTGGAGCAGTACCTGTATTTCTGGATATCCGCATTCCAAACTATAATATGGATGTCACACGTCTGGAGGAGGCTTTGACAGAGCGGACAAAGGCGGTATTTATTGCCCATACTTTGGGGAATCCTTTTAATATCAAAGAGATCAAGGCATTTTGTGATAAGCATCAGCTATGGCTGATCGAGGATAACTGTGACGCGCTGGGGGCAGAATATACGATTGATGGCGTTACGAAGAAGACCGGGACATGGGGCGATATCGGAACCTCCAGTTTTTATCCCGCTCATCATATGACGATGGGGGAAGGCGGTGCTGTGTATACGGATAATCCCATATTGTATCGTGCGATGCTGTCGTTCCGCGATTGGGGAAGGGACTGCCATTGTCTGGGCGGCCATGATAACATGTGCGGCCATCGTTATGACGGTGATTATGGGGAACTGCCGCATGGATATGACCACAAATATGTGTACAGCCATTTGGGATTTAATCTGAAGATCACCGATATACAGGCGGCCATTGCCTGTGCGCAGATCAAGAAGCTTCCGGATTTCGTAAAACGGAGACAGGAAAATGCGGCATATCTGTACAAAAAACTGGAGGATCTGCAGGACAGGCTGTATCTGCCGGAAGTGGAGGAAGGCGCGTCTGCCAGCTGGTTCGGTTTTCCGATCACAGTGAAAAATGCTGGAGACAGAGACCGGATCGTGCAGGCATTGGAACAGAATAAGGTACAGACCCGTATGTTGTTTTCGGGAAATATGATCAAGCATCCCTGTTTTGATGAGATGAGAGCATCAGGAAAGGGTTATCGCGTCGTAGGCGATCTGACGGATTCAGACCGCACTTTGTTTGAGACCTTCTGGATCGGGGTTTATCCAGGAATGACGTATGAGATGTTGGATTTCATGGCCGAGACTATACGGAGGAGTCTGTGAAGATTTTTTTTAAGTGGTTTTATTCCAAAGCAAAACTAATTCTTCCGATCAGAGTTCGCAGATGGATCGTCAGAGCCTTGTCTGAATACATGGATTTATTCCGGTATCATATCCGAAAGGACAGGAGCAAGGTGGAGGTGCAGACCATTTGTGGAGGATATATACATTTTTTAGATCGTGCTGGAATATGCGGAATTGTTTTCCACAGGGTTAATCCAATGGTAAGGGAGTCCATTCTGATCAGTTTTAAGCCTTATATCAGACAGGCGGATGGGAGGAAAGTCTTTTTTTTGGATCAGCGGGATGGGAAAATGCTCACTTTGACCAGCAGAAGATGGGAAATAGTTGGCAGAAGAGCAGTGGAAGTGATGGATGCCAGAGCGTTTCTGCTGACAGCAAGTTATTTTCTGAAGTTTCCGCTGGAAGAAATGATGCAGTCTGCGCTGGAAGCCATTGCTTTATCGTATCGTTCTGTTGTGATCATGGATACGAATCTGCTGTCTCAAGAATTGTGTCAGTATCTTGTGAAAAATTTTAAGGGAGATCACCTGCAGATCATTCCGGCAGGTCAGGTAATGTATAAAAGATTCGGAGCATGCATGGTGCAGGCAGAGAACAAGCCGGATGTCGTTATCACCTGTGAGATGTCACTGCTCAGACAAAAGTTTTTATCAATAGGGAAAGAGCCGCTGTTTCACCTGCCTTTGTTTTATATTTTCTGTGGGGATGCCACCCGGTACTTTGAGTATCAGTTCGAGCGGGATGTGATCAACAATCTTCTGCCTGGACTTGTGGAGAAGGGCGTGCAGGTGCTGATCTTCAGCAATCCGCAGGAGGGATGGATGGCGCGTCTCCCATTCAGGCATACAGAACTGGCACATGTGGAACTGGCAAAAAGGGAACTGGAGGAAGAAGATTATCGGTATTTTGGGCAGAATGTGAATATCAGGAATGTCATAGGGGGACGAATGGTGCTGCGAAACCACTGTCTGATCTTTGATGACAGGGATGTGCAGGACATCCACTGGAAGGATGGAGAACGTCTGACTGTCGGAAACAGCGGTCAGGAGCGGCAGGATATGTATTTTTTTGGTCCCTGCTTTGTGTTTGGAAATATGAGTTCGGATGAGATGACCATTGAGAGCCAGCTCAGGTCCATGCTGGGGGAGCAGAGCGATTATGCTGTACATAACTGCGGCTGTACATGGGAGTGGATGCCGTGGATGATGCGGAATCGGGATTTCCGTCAAGGGGATATGGCTGTCATTTTTGCCTTTGACAGTCAGTTATACAGACAGGACGGCTGGCAGGTCATCGATATAGCGCCTGCATATCAGGCATTGGGCGATGAAGTGGTGCAGAACTGCTGGGATCAGGCGTTTCATGTGAATTATCGGATGAATGAGAGTATTGCCAGGCTTGTTTATGAGAACATACAGAGGATTAGCGGTTGAGAGGCACATTAATTGATGGAGAATGGGAGGAATAGATCAGATGTCAGTTAAAACAGAGGACATGCAGTACATAGAAGCGCACCTTTCAGATGCGGAGAAGAGGAAACTGGGCGGAGCCACAATGCTGGTCACCGGCTGTGGCGGATTCCTTGGGTATTATTTCATGAATTTTTTCCAGAGCAGGAAGGATGCTCTGGGTATTAGAAAGATCATTGGCCTTGACAATTTCATGCTGGGGAAACCGGAGTGGATAGAGCAGCTGGAGGCGGATCCGGGCTTTGTGATCCGGAAATTCGATATCATAACGGACAGCATCGCGGATATACCGGAGGCGGCAGAGGCGGATTATATCATCCATATGGCGTCCATCGCATCTCCGACGTTTTACCGGATGTATCCCATCGAGACGCTGGATGCCAATGTGTGGGGACTGCGTTCCCTGCTGGAGTATTATAAGGAGCGGAACATCAGGGGATTCCTGTTTTTCTCGAGCTCGGAGCTGTATGGGGATCCGGATCCCGCGCATATTCCGACGTCGGAGGAATACAGAGGGTATGTGTCAGCGACGGGGCCAAGGGCCTGCTACGATGAGGCGAAGCGGTTCGGGGAGACGATGTGCATGCTGTTTGCAAAGAGATACAGTCTGCCGATCGGCGTGGCGCGTCCGTTCAACAATTACGGACCTGGGATGCGCATCACGGACAAGCGTGTGCCGGCTGATTTTGCCAAGGCGGTCTATGAGGGGCAGGACATCGTCATTCTGTCCAGCGGAAGTCCGACCAGGACGTTCTGCTATATCGCGGATGCGATCGTGGGTTATCTGAAGATCCTGCTCTATGGACAATATGATTATTTCAATATCGGTATGGATCAGCCGGAGATCTCGGTGAAGCAGCTGGCGGATATCTATGCGGAGGCGGGAAAGGAGATCTTTGGCTATGAGGGCAAAGTCTGCTATCAGACGTCTGAGGACAAGGACTATCTGACCAACAATCCGGAAAGGCGCTGCCCGGTCATTGACAAGGCGAGGGAGAAGCTGGCGTATGCGCCGGAGATCCGGGTGGAGGACGGCGTGCGGAGATTTTTGCGGTTTATCAGGGAGAGTGACAAAGGAGAATTCATATGGTAGTGACAGTATTCGGACTCGGTTTTGTGGGATTGACGACTGCCGTGGGGTTTGCGGAAAAGGGGATCACGGTGTACGGGCTGGATGTGGACAGGCATCGGATGGACACGCTGCGGGAAGGGCGGCTTCCGTTTTATGAGCCGGGATTGGATGAAGCGTTTTCGCGGAATCTGGGGGAGCATTTTTTCCTGCAGGAGGATGCGGAGGCCGCGGTAGCGGAGAGTGACTGCATTTATTACTGTGTGGGGACACCGTATGGCGAGGGCGGTGAGGCGGATCTCACCTATCTGTATCAGGCGATCGACACGACACTGCAGGCGTGCCAGGATGACAGGTACCGGGTGCTGGTCACCAAGTCTACGATCCCGCCTTCCACGACCTCGGAGAAGATCATCCCTTACATAGAGGCAAAGGGTTATGCGGTAGGAAAACAGCTGGGGGTTGCCAACAATCCTGAGTTTCTCAGGGAAGGTTCCTGCTGGGAGGATTTCATGCATGCGGACCGCGTTGTCCTGGGTGTGAGCGATGAGCGGACGGAAGCAATGCTGCGGGAGCTGTACACTGATTTTGAGATGCCGAAGTTTACAGTTTCCCTCAATACAGGAGAGTTTATCAAATATCTGTCCAACACGTTGCTCGCCACGCTGATCAGCTATTCCAATGAGATGGCGCAGCTCGCGGATACGATCGGGGGGATCGATGTGGCGCAGGCTTTCCGGATCCTGCATATGGATAAGCGCTGGGGCGGCTGCAATATGGCGTCGTATGTGTATCCGGGCTGCGGCTATGGCGGATACTGCCTGCCGAAGGATACCAACGCGATCTATGCGCTGGGCAGGGGCAAGGGCTTTGATGCACAGATCCTGAAGAATGTGATCGCCACCAATGATGCGCGCCCGGGATATATGGTCACGCAGATCGAGGCGCAGACTGCAAAGGAGAAAGGTATAGGCGTTCTGGTACTGTCTTTCAAGCCGGAGTCGGCTCACGTGCGGGACACACCTGCGCCGAAAGTGA
>VSNO01000222.1 GCA_009774375.1 Lachnospiraceae bacterium | reverse complement strand
AATTTATATATGTTTTTTCGTTTTTTTGAAAATATGTCTTGAATTTTATGGCATAATTAGGTAAAATGGATTTGTTGATAAAATTTTGTCAATCACTTTACACAAAGTGCCGAATCGCTCCGTTTTTTCGACATTTCATATGTACAAAAATCGCTAAAATATTTCAGGCGGAATCGCGGCAGTGTGAATTGTTGACAAAATAAGATGATAAAATAATATTATCTATTTTAGGAGGAAAATAACATGGCAGTAAGAGTAGCAATCAATGGTTTTGGCCGTATCGGCCGTCTTGCATTCAGACAGATGTTCAACGCAGAAGGATATGAAGTAGTGGCGATCAATGACTTGACAAGCCCTAAGATGCTGGCACACCTTTTGAAGTATGATTCTTCACAGGGTAAGTACGAGCTGGCTGACAAAGTATCCGCAGGCGAGGATTCCATCACAGTAGATGGCAAGGAGATTAAGATCTATGCATTCCCTGATGCAAACAACTGCCCTTGGGGAGATTTGAAGGTTGACGTTGTATTAGAGTGTTCAGGATTCTATACAAGCAAGGAAAAAGCACAGGCACACATCAATGCCGGCGCCCGCAAGGTTGTTATCTCTGCTCCGGCTGGAAATGATCTTCCTACAATCGTTTTCAATACAAACCATGAGACATTGAAGGCATCTGACACGATCATCTCTGCAGCTTCCTGCACAACAAACTGCCTTGCACCTATGGCAGATGCATTGAACAAGTATGCACCGATCCAGTCTGGTATCATGGTAACCATCCATGCTTACACAGGTGATCAGATGACGCTTGACGGACCTCAGAGAAAGGGCGACCTGAGAAGATCCAGAGCAGCAGCTGTGAACATCGTTCCGAACAGCACAGGCGCAGCGAAGGCGATCGGTCTGGTTATTCCTGAACTGAACGGCAAGCTGATCGGCTCTGCACAGCGTGTTCCGACACCGACAGGCTCCACAACGATCCTGACAGCAGTCGTGAACAAGGCTGATGTGACAAAAGAGGGCATCAATGCAGCTATGAAGGCAGCAGCAAACGAGTCTTTCGGTTACAACGAGGACGAGATCGTTTCTTCTGACGTGATCGGCATGAGATTTGGTTCTCTGTTCGATGCGACACAGACAATGGTCAACAAGATCTCTGACGACCAGTATGAGGTACAGGTTGTATCCTGGTATGACAACGAGAACAGCTATACATCTCAGATGGTAAGAACAATCAAGTACTTCTCAGAGTTAGCATAATTCAGTCAGTAAAAAGACCTGTCAAGGTCCGGTCTTATGGACCGGACCTTTTTTTCAATGATTATAAAGGAGAATGGTAAAATGGGATTAAACAAGAAATCAGTGGATGATATCAATGCAAAGGGCAAAAGAGTACTCGTGAGATGTGACTTCAACGTCCCTCTCAAAAACGGTGAGATCACAGACGAGACACGTATCGTGGCAGCACTCCCCACGATCAACAAACTGGTCAGTGACGGCGGCAAGGTGATCCTCTGCTCCCATCTGGGTAAAGTGAAAAACGGACCGAACGAAGGCGAGTCCCTGGCTCCGGTTGCAAAGAGGCTTTCCGAGAAACTTGGCAGGGAAGTGAAATTCATAGCGGATTACAATGTGACAGGCGCGGACACGACTGCCGCTGTGGAGGCGATGAACGAGGGAGATGTCATCCTGCTGCAGAATACACGTTTCCGCGGCAAGGAAGAGACCAAGAACGGTGAGGAGTTCAGCAAGGAGCTGGCAGACCTGGCAGACCTGTATGTATGCGATGCATTTGGCTCTTCACACAGGGCGCACGCTTCTGTGGAGGGCGTTACGAAGTTCATCACGGCAAAGGGCGGCGAGAACGCAGTTGGCTACCTGATGCAGAAGGAGATCGACTTCCTCGGCAATGCTGTTGAGAATCCGGTGAGACCGTTCGTTGCGATCCTTGGCGGCGCGAAGGTTGCCGACAAGCTGAACGTGATCAACAACCTGCTGGAGAAGTGCGACACACTGATCATCGGCGGCGGCATGGCGTTCACATTCCTGAAGGCAAAGGGATATGAGATCGGCAATTCCCTGGTAGATGACGAGAAGCTTGACTATTGCAAGGAAATGATGGAGAAGGCTGAAAAGCTCGGCAAGAAGCTCCTTCTTCCGATCGACACCACGATCGCGGACGGATTCCCCAATCCAATCGACGCAGAGATCGCTGTGGAAGTCGTAGATGCGGACAAGATCCCGGCTGGCAAGGAAGGTCTTGATATCGGATCAAAGACAGCAGAACTTTTTGCGGATGCTGTGAAGTCTGCCAAGACAGTTGTGTGGAACGGACCTATGGGTGTGTTTGAGAATCCTGTACTTGCGAAGGGCACGATCGCCGTGGCAAAGGCACTGGCTGAGACAGAGGCTACCACGATCATCGGCGGCGGCGATTCTGCGGCAGCAGTGAACCAGTTAGGCTTTGCGGATAAGATGAGCCACATCTCTACAGGCGGCGGCGCGTCTCTTGAGTTCTTAGAGGGCAAGGAGCTTCCGGGTGTTGTTGCGGCAGACGACAAGTAAGGAAAGGATTCGGACTGCGTAAGGATGATATGATGGAATTTACAGTGGCGGAAATATTGGAGATGCAGAGAAAACTGCAGGAACGGTACCGGAATGTCTGGAGTCCCCTTTCCCCGGAGACCGGACAGAACCAGCTCCTGTGGATGGTCGGGGAGATCGGCGAGGTCATCGACATCGTGAAGAAGAACGGAGGCCGTAACGCAGTGGAAAACCCGGATCTCAAGGCGCATCTTGTGGAAGAAATGACAGATGTGCTGATGTATTACGGAGACGTCATGCTCTGCTACGGTATCTCCGAGGACGAACTGAAACAGGCATATATCCGGAAGTTCGAGAAAAATATGACTCGGTGGGAAGCATAAAAGAAGCAAGGCAATATAAAATAACGTATGGTTTAGCACAGCAATGATATAGATGTTGAAAAGGAAGGGAAAAGTTACATGGCAAGGAGAAAGATTGTAGCCGGCAACTGGAAGATGAATATGACTCCCAGTGAGGCTGTTAAATTGGTGGATGAGTTAAAGGATCTGGTAAAGTCTGATGATGTTGACGTCGTATACTGTGTGCCTGCGATCGATATCGTACCGGTTGTGGAGGCAGTTAAGGGCACCAATGTGGAAGTTGGTGCGGAGAATATGTACGTCGAGGAAAAGGGCGCTTTCACAGGCGAGATCGCACCGGCAATGCTGGTGGATGCAGGTGTTAAGTATGTTATCATCGGACATTCTGAGCGCCGCGACTACTTCAAGGAGGACGACGCTTTCCTCAACAAGAAGGTTGCCAAGGCGTTTGAGCATGGTCTGACACCGATCCTCTGCTGCGGTGAGTCCCTGGAGCAGAGAGAGACAGGCGTCACGATGGACTGGATCAGACTGCAGATCAAGTCTGACCTGGTAGGCATCACGGCAGATCAGGTGAAGAAGCTGGTGATCGCATACGAGCCGATCTGGGCGATCGGAACAGGCAAGACAGCGACGACCGAGCAGGCACAGGAAGTCTGCAAAGGGATCCGCGACTGCATCGCCGAGATGTATGATGCAGCTACCGCTGAGGCAGTCCGCATCCAGTACGGCGGTTCTGTCAATGCCGGAAACGCAGCGGAGCTCTTCGCACAGCCGGATATCGACGGCGGTCTCGTGGGCGGGGCAAGCCTGAAGGCTGATTTTGGCAAGATTGTGAATTATAAGTAAATAGCAGCATGCACAATAAAAGTGCCGGATATAAGGCAGGAAAGCCTTGTATCCGGCGCTTTTTGTGTCGCTTTTCTACAATATACCTGTGCTTGATAATGCCTTATAATGTGAGTGGTATCACCTATAAATATCACCTGGATATCACTTAGGGGTAACAATATTACGTCATTCATTGCGGTGTTGCTCTGTTTTTTGAATTGTAAAACCGGGGATTCCGTGATACTATGGTTATACAAAAGAAAATCTTGTGGGAGGCATGACGGGTGGCGGGACAAAAGAAAGATGTTGCAGCAGGGGACGAAAAAGAGGAGCGGGTGGTAAAGCATACCGTTAAGGACAGTGTTTTTACATCACCTTTTAAGGAAAAAAGATATCTGATACAGCTGTACCGGGCACTTCATCCAGAGGATACGAAGACAACGGAGGATGACCTGAAGGATGTAACAGTCAGCAATGTTCTTGTTGATGACATCTACAATGACCTCGGGTTTACGGTGGGTACGACAATAATGTTGTTGATAGAAGTGCAGTCGACTTAGACGGTCAATATCATATTCAGGGCACTGATGTATCTGGTTCAGACATACAGGGAATACTTCAGGAAGACGAAGCAGAACCTGTATAAGAGCAAGAAATTGAAAATGCCAAAGCCGGAGATTTATGTCATATATGTCGGTGACAGGAAGACAAGGCCGGAAGAGATTTCCCTTTCTGAAGAGTTTTTTGAAGGGAAAGACATCTGCATTGATGTAAGGGTGAAGATGATATATGACGGCAAAAACGGGGACATCATCAATCAGTATGTAGTGTTTACAAGAGTATGCAATGAATAGGTGGCAAAACACGGCAGGACAAGAGAAGCGGTGCAGGAAGCAATACGGATATGCAAGGAAAAAAATGTTTTGAAGGAATATTTATCCAGCCGGGAGAAGGAGGTAGTGGATATGTTGATGGAACTGTATGACGAGCAGGAAGTGCTCAGGTCTTATGTGGAGAGTGAGAAATACGAGACTGAAATGGCCACAAAGATAGATATGGCCAAAGAGATGCTGTGTGGGAATGAGCCTCTTGATAAGATTTAAGGTACTCGGGGCTTTCAAAAGAAACTGTTTTAGAACTGCAGAAGGAGCTGCTACAGCCTGTGTAGTGACAGTAGGTTGGAAGTTATTTGCGGTAATGAAATAGAAAAGGGAAGCAGTGCAGGAAGCAATACGGATATGCAAGGAAAGAAATGTTTTGAAGGAATATTTATCCAGCCGGGACAAGGAAGTAGTGGGTATGTTGATGGAACTGTACGACTAGCAGGAAGTACTCAGGCCCTATGTGGAAAGCGAAAAGTATGAGGTTGAAAATGCTACCAAGATAGCGACGGCAAAAAGACTTTTAAAAATGGGGAAGCTTTCCGTTGAGGAGATTGCGGAAGGATCTGGACTTATGGTTGAAGAAGTTGAAAGGTTGTCAGATATTCAGTTGGTGTAAAAAATTTGGAAGGATTATATTACAGGAAGCAGGAAACCCAAATAGGTAGCCTGCTTTTTTAGTGTTAAATATGCACCTTTTGTAAAAAGATGCGGTATTTTTCCTTGCGATGCAGTTAATAAGGTATCAAGTGGCATAAATAATAGTATGTTTGTTTAAAAATATAGTTTTATTTGGAAATTAATGGTAAAATAAGGCCAGTAGATAAATATTTTCTTTTTATTGCAAAGTAATTTTATTAGAGTAACTCAAACTTCGCACTTGAATAAGTGCTTGTGTACCTTGAAAATTCAATAATTTCTGGCAAAAATATAGCATGA
>VSNO01000221.1 GCA_009774375.1 Lachnospiraceae bacterium | reverse complement strand
CGATGTCTGCCGTGTACATGCGGGTCTATTTCCTCGGCGTCATCCCATCCCTCATATATAATATGGGGTCGGGGATCCTGCGGGCGGTGGGGGATTCCAGGCGGCCGCTCTATTTTCTGATATTGTCCTGCCTGGTCAATATCGTGCTGGATATCCTTTTCGTGACGATACTAAAGATGGGTGTGGTCGGCGTGGCGGTGGCCACGGCGCTCTCGCAGGTGGTCAGCGCGCTCATGGTGGTCATAACGCTGATGCGGACGGAGGATTCTTATCGGCTGGCCATCGGTGAGATCCGGTTTCACCCGGTGCTCCTGCACAATATCATCCGCATCGGTCTGCCGGCGGGGATCCAGTCTACCATGTACTCCGCGTCCAATCTGATCATTCAGTCGAGTATCAACGCTTTTGGGACGGACACGATCGCGGCGTGGACAGCGTACGGCAAAGTGGACGGCATCTTCTGGATGATCATGGGCGCTTATGGCGTATCGATCACCACTTTTGCGGGACAGAACTTCGGCGCGGGCAAGTACGACCGGATCCGGAAAAGTGTGCGCATCTGTCTGGGTATGGCGGCGTTTACAAGTATACTGCTGAGCGTTACGGTGCTGGCAGGAGGAAGGATGTTTCTGCATCTGTTCACGGACGATCCGAATGTGGTCGCGATCGGGATTGGCATGATGCAGGTGATCTCGCCAAGCTATATCACATATATCTGCATCGAGATCCTGGGCGGTACGACGCGGGGCTGCGGCGACGCCGTGCCGCCGATGCTGATGACCTGTGTCGGCGTCTGCGTCCTGCGCGTGTTCTGGAATCTGGTGGTCGTGCCCATGCGCCCCGAGGTTTCCACGGTGGCGTTCAGCTATCCGCTGACATGGTCGATGACGTCCATCTTATTTATCATCTATTATCTGCGGGGGAACTGGCTCAGACGCTGCAGGGGGATCGCGCAGTAGGAAAGACTGGGAGGGAAGTATGCGATGGGAAATTATTTAAATCCTGGCAATGAAGGGTTTACCATCATCAGAAACGGGACGTATGTGGATAAGACAGGAATGATCGGACTGATCAATCAGACGATCGGTACGCCGCAGTGCCTGACCTGTATCAGCAGGCCGCGCCGGTTCGGGAAATCCTTTGCGGCTCAAATGCTGTGCGCATATTATGACAAGACCTGTGATTCTTCCGGACTGTTTGATGATCTGGCGATTGCCAGCGACGCGCAGTATCGCACGCATCTCAATCAGTACGATGTGATCTATCTGGACATGACGGGGGTGATCGGGGAAGCCTCCGATATGGATATCGTGCCGTATATTCAACGAAATGTCGTTCGGGAACTGACAGAACAGTATCCCAAACTGAGGGTTGTGGAGGGATTTGCGGCGACACTGGCAAACGCGGTGGAGGCGGCAGGAAACAAATTTGTCATGCTCATCGATGAGTGGGATGCACCGATCAGGGAGGCGGGGAGCCAGCCTGACAACCAGCGGAGATATCTGGAATTTTTGCGTTCCCTGTTCAAGAACAGCGCCATGACAAATAAAATATTTGCGGCGGCATACATGACCGGTATTCTGCCGATAAAAAAAGACGGCTCACAGTCAGCCATATCGGATTTCAAAGAGTATACCATGATCAAGCCCAGGCAGTTTGGCGCGTATGTCGGATTTACAGAAAGTGAGGTCAGGAGGCTCTGCCAGGATCAGTGCCGTGATTTTGAGAAAATGAAACAATGGTATGACGGCTATGCTTTTCGGGAGATCTCATCGGTATATAATCCGAATTCTGTGATCGAGGCGATCCGCAATGATGATTATGATTCCTACTGGACACAGACCTCTGCCGCCGAGAGTCTGATGGGTTACATCGGTCTTGACTTTGACGGGCTGGGCAGGATCACTGCGGATCTGGTCGGCGGCGTGGAGACAAAGGTGGATACAAAAGGTTTTGCGAACGATCTGGTGACGTTTCGGGACAGGGATGATGTGTTGACGCTGCTGATCCATCTGGGATATCTGACTTATGATGAGACGACGCAGAAG
This sequence comes from Lachnospiraceae bacterium, assembly GCA_009774375.1. GTDB lineage: Bacteria > Bacillota > Clostridia > Lachnospirales > Lachnospiraceae > COE1. The sequence continues at coordinate 3,645 of VSNO01000221.1, read as the reverse complement.
GTTCATATTCCGAACGAGGAGATCCGGCAGGAATTTACGAGAGCGATCCGGCAGGTAAAGCGTGACGATACCATTCGGCGGGTGCGGGAGAGCGAACAGCTTATCGCGGATACGGTTCACGGAAGGGAGGAGGCGGTTGCGCGGCAGATCGAGAAGATCCATGGTGAGGAATCGCCGCTGTATTACAACAATGAGCAGGCGCTGCGCAGTGTGATCAAACGGGCGTATTTCAGTTACGGCGACGAGTATGTGATGTTTGAGGAGCTGCCGGCAGGCGCTGGTTATGCGGACATTGTATATCTTCCTAAAAAAGATTCTGTGCTGCCAGCCCTGGTCATCGAACTGAAATGGGATCAGTCCGCAGAAAGTGCCATTGAACAGATCCGCGACAGGAGATATCCCAGGGCTGTCAGCGGATACGGCGGGGAGATCCTGCTGGTGGGGATCAGCTATGACAGGGAATCACCAGCAGGAGAGAGAAGGCATCAGTGCAGGATCGAGAGATATGAAGGTTAAGGAGAATACAGAGGACCCGAAGATCTACCCGGCCATATTTAAGCCGTCAAATAGTTCCATAACGTTTTTCCCTAAATCTACGACTTCAAAATTCTCCACGTGCATCCAGCCCTGTTGTCCGTCGTCAGTTTCCACAAGGACCCAGCGCCAGTCGGCGGAGGTCTGCAGGAAGCGGAGCGATCGGGCAGCCGGGATCACAAAAGTCTCAGGGCTTTCGGCCGCAGTGTGCAGCGGGAGGTCTTCGGACAGGTTTACCCAGTTTTTGTTTTGAAACTCATAGAAATCCTGCGGTATTTCTTCCAGCATTCCGTTTTCTCCAAACTGCCAGCGCACCGTGATCCAGTCCGTCTGTACGACATCCTGTCGGATCGCGCTTGTGATGATCCCTTCCGGACTGATCCCGCACAGGCGGATATCGTCTGCAAAACCGCCCGCTTCGATAATCTGATCGTTTTGATAGCGGTAAAAGTGTGTATAAGGATCTCCGCTTGGTCCGTCTTCGTAGAGAACCAGCAGGATCGATCGTCCGTCAAAGCTGACAGCCCAGAGCGTATTGGACAGATTTTCGCCCCAGCGTTCTATTCCGGCGCTCCCGACTTGCAGACGGAAGCAGGACAGCGGATCTATCTCATTCCGGTATGCCATGTTTTCGGGATCCTGAGAAGGTTCCAGGATGATCTCTTCGGCATTTCCATCTCCGTCGATGTCCAGATAGGCGGTGTTCCGGTCTCTGGTCCGGTGCGAGATATTGACCAGTGTGCGGGGATTTTGCAGCACGGTCTGTGTGGTGTTCTGCCCGAGCTGCTGCCGCTCTGTCCCGGACAGCTGTGCGATGTTTTTGCCGTTTAGGGCAGTGTCCTCATCGGTGTATAGCATGATCGTATCCGTGATATCCGGCGTGCTGTAGCGGATCACGGCAAGCCCTTCATAGACAGAGAAAAAGGCAATATTCTGGTTGTCGCGTATAAATGGCAGGTCGCCTGTCTTTCCGGTATTCAGATCGATCCATCGGATCGTGTTGTCTGACCAGTCCAGCGCGCCGTCGTAGTAAGATCGATCGGTGCGAAAGTACAATGTGTCTTCAAAGACCGTCATCTGCGGTTCTGTTCCCGCAAATATGTTATAAAGCTGTTCTTCACGGCCGTCTTTCCCGATGCGGTATATTCCGCCCCATCTTGCCTGATAAGTGATGCCATTGTCGGTTATTTCCTCGTAAACTTCCATTTGTTCAAGTCCGGTCTCGTCATCAGACGCGTTTTCTCTGTCAGAGAACGCGCTGTCGGGTTCCGTGTGGTTTGACGCTTCCGGCAGGGTATCCGGCGTGTTCATGCCGTTGTCTGCCGGAAGTGTTTCATCTGCCGTCAGATCGGAAGGCTGTGCGTTTTCTGCGGCGTCATCCGAGGGCTCTGCCGTCGTCAGAAAGATACCGCACCCCGCGACAGACAGAATGACAACGATAACAGACACAGTTACCATTGGTTTTTTGTAGGCGAGGATCCGCCTGATCCTGCCCCTGATGTTGACTTCACCAAAGAAGATCGGCGTCGGCCTTTTCCAGTTTTTGCCCGCTGCAAGCGCTAGCAGGGATTCGCTGTAGTCTTCTTTTTTATCTTCGCCGAGCCGTGCGAGCACCCGCTCGTCGCAGGCTTTCTCCAGCTCTCCCTGAAACATGCGGTACATAAACCACAAAAAGGGATTGAACCAGTGTACGCTGATGACCGCAAAGGACACGATCTTCCAGATGTGGTCCAGACAGCGTATATGCATCCGCTCGTGCAGCAGGATATGCATTCGCTGCATTTCCGTCAGACCAGGGATCAGATAGATCCGAGGGCGGAGGATCCCGACGACACATGGCGAGGAGACGGCATCGGTCTCGTACACGCCCCTGTAAAGCTGCATGGAAAACTGCAGCCTGCGCTTTAGCCGGACATAGGATATGGCTGCCCAGAGCCAAAGCAGTGCCATGCCGGCAAGCCACACGCGCGAACCGATGCCGAGAAAGGACACATCAGCTGTTTTTGCTGGCGCGATCCTGCCGTTTTCGCGCTCGTAATAATACGCCATCCGGCTGCCTCCGGGGCTGGTGGATACAGGGCTTCCGGCGGCGACAGCCTGATCAAATTCGATACTCCCCTCCAGTGCTGTCCTGTAAGCTCCGCCGTCATCAAGGGTGCGGTCGATCCGTGACGAGAGATCCGATATGCCCTCCAGCCGGAACAGGCTTACCGCGGAGGAAAAATGAAACGGTATGAGCAGGCGCAGTGCGACCAGCCCCCAGAGCGCCATGGAGATCCATCTGGGCGCCCGCGCGTAATTGATGAGCGCGCAGACCAGGATCACGCCGCATCCGATCGTTCCGTAAAAGCTTAACTGCAGTACTGTAGCAAATAAAGATTCCAGTGTCATTGACGTTCCTCCTCACTTTGATGCATACGGGCGTCCAGCGGAAAAATGTCAGCATGCGCTGACGGATGTTCGGCGCTGCGAGTAGGGGAAGAGGACTCTTTTTTACTCGACTGCCTGTTTTTGCTCCGGCTTTTGTCGATCAGCCGCTGGATCTCGTCCGCCTCCTCGTCGCTCAGCGTTTTTCCTTTGGTAAACGTGGCGATAAAGGCGGGGAGAGAGCCGCCGAAAGTGTCTGATACAAACTGTTCGCTCTGTCTCTGGTGGAACTTTTCTTTGGGTATCAGGACGATGACAGTGCCGCCGTCGTTCTCAAAGATGCCGCGCTGGCAGAGCCGCTTGAGCATCGTGTAGGTCGTCGTGCGTTTCCAGCCAAACTGCGTTTCGCAGACTTTGATCAAGTCGCCTGTGCTGATGGGAGCGGACTGCCATATGATATCCGCAAAGCGTCCCTCCATCATGCCTAATCTGTTTTCATCCATTGTAAAACCTCCTTATAGTGGCATGTATCGAAAGCGTCTAATATCGTTAGACAAGCATAGTCTAATACTATTAGACACATTAGTCAAGATGGAGGAGCATATTTCACGGTATTTCTGGATAGACTAAATCATCACAGAGCACATAAAAATGCCAGTTTAGAAATTATTAATAAAAATTATTAGCACTCCCTATTGACGAGTGCTAATAAGTGTGTTATAACACATATATAACAAATAAAAC
>VSNO01000220.1 GCA_009774375.1 Lachnospiraceae bacterium | reverse complement strand
CGCCGGAGGCCACGTCATAGACGCGAACAGTCAGATTGCTGCCCAGAACAGCGGTAGCGACATAGTTCCCCTGCTCTGAGCCGTACACGCCGTCTTTACCCTCACCGCTGGTGGAGAAGGAGAGCGTATTGGTGCTGCCTGTTACCCGGTCAATCCAAAACAGCGTTCCATCGGCCTGAGTAAAGGTCTGCGGGAAAAACAACCGGCTGGCGCTGCTCTGTATTTCTTCCATTTCATAGGCAGACGGTTTCGTGAGCTTCAGATTACTGCCATCCACGGCGATGCTCCCGTAGATGGAAAAGCCATCCTCGCCGTCTACTGCCGGAATCGAATTGCCGCTGCCATAGAACACAATCTGGCTGTTATCCTGAGCAAACGCGGCGCCGTTCAACATGGAAATTCCAATGCTGGCTGTCCCGGCATTTTGGGCCACGTTCAGGAGAGTCGTCAGGCTCCCGCTTTCCAGGTCATATAGATACAGCCCGCCCATGGCGGCAAAGGCCAGCTTCTTTCCGTCTATGGAGGCCGCTACGCCTCCGGTTTCGCTGACAACAAAATCTCCCTGCAAAAGCTCATCCACCGCGATCTCTTTATTCAGAGAGAGCGAGCTGTCGTAGATGTACGCCATCATGCCGCTGTCGCCCATGCCGGAGAGAATGTAGCCCCCGTCAATGGCTTGGGCTTCAAAGTCACGCAGGGGCGCTTCCGTATCGGCCAGCACCGTGGCAGCGCCGGTATCGTAGAGGTACAGCTTGTCCGCCAGTACGAGAAGCGTTCCATTCCCGGCATAGGCGCAGCTCTGGAGCTTGCCGCCAAACAGGGCGGGATCGAAGGTGCAGGAAGAAGGGGACTGTCCCTGCTGACTGCCTGCGTTTGGAACAGAAACCACGGGTGTATTGGAGGGATTGCTCCCCGAAACCGCAGGAGCCGGGGAATCCGCCTTGCCGCAGGCGGACAAGGCCAGGGTAAAAAGCAGCGACAATATGATGCAGAGTGTCTTTTTCATGTTCCGTTCTCCTTATACAATAAAATAGAATTGGTTTTAAAGAATGGAGCGGAGGCTCCGTTCTGGGGGACAGCCACACAGTAGAAGGTGTGAAACTGCCCCAGCTTGTCCGGGTCGATTACAGCCTCAAGCTCCATGACGCCGCCCTTGCTCAAGGCAACAGAGCAGCAGGTGCTTTCGCCAAGTTTCACCGGCTGGTGATCCAGGAAAAAAGCGATGCTGTAACTTGTTCCGGCTGTGCCGCACATAGTAAATTGCATGGTAATAGGAGTGGAGACCCGCAGGTTGTCATAGGTGATGCCGCCGTCACAGGAGAACGTATAGTAGATCCCGCTGTCCAGCGTGTCCATGCTGACGCCGCCCCAGCCGTGTTTGGGAAGTTCGCTTTCCACATACTGCGCTGTAACTTTTTCCTCCCGCACATCACTCTGCACGAAGATTTCCCGGACAGGCGGAAGGTCTGAATGGACGGCAGGCGCGTCCGCATTGAACTGCAATTCAACACGGGAATCCAGCGTTTTATGATACCAGCCATAGCTGGATGTGGATTCCATATCCGGCTGGAAGTCCGGGTTTGTGATGCTCACAACGGTCAAGGCCAGCGTATCGCCGGTACTGCCGGTCACAGGCTCAAAGAGGAAAGAAAAGCTCTGGTCCTCCCCTGCGGAAAAGCTGTGGCAATACTCATACTCCGCTGTGGTATCGTTCACCTTATAGGGCTGTGGCTGGCCGTCTAAGAACAGAAGAAATCCAACGGTATCCATCTTGCCGGTGAGGGAAAACTCGTACTCCAGCCGAAACTCGCCGCCGTCATAGGGGAATGGCAGACGCTCCCCACCCTCAGAAAAATCAGGTGAAGCAGCCGCATGAGTGAGCATCCCCAAGAATCCGGCATCCTCCTCCGCGGCATCAAATGGGTTTGCGGCGACGGCCTGTGACGGCGGGGGCGTACTGTCTGGAATGGCGTAGTTCCCGCAGGCGGCGAGGGATAAAAGTGCGCCGCATATCAAGGGAACGGCAATCAATCGTTTTCGCATACATGGCCTCCTTTGCTTTGATGGACTAAGCATAGCGGGCAAAAGTCAAAATTCGGTCAAGAAAAGCGAAATGCCGCCCAAGTTTTTTGGGCGGCATTTCGTTGTAAACGCCTATCAAATTTCCACATTGTCAAAACGGCTGAATGGGCAGTTGCCTATTATTGATAACTGCCCGATAAATGAGAAATTTCCTTTTAAAAATTTATTTTAAGCCTTCTTCCTTGATCTTATATATTCTAAATGCGCAATCCTTTTCCAAACGAATATTTGCCCAATTTCTCCCAATCTGTCTCACAAAATAATTTTCGTCCTCTGGAAATATCTGTTTTGTCATAAATCTTAACAGATCCAGTGCTTTGGCAGATTCTTTCAATACAATTTCAAGTGTACTCCATCCATCTATTACAGGCGAATATATTTCATGAATCATATCACAAAACAAATCGTTTCCGTTGATTGGTATTTTTCTTATTAAGTCCCCCTTCCTATCTTCAATCAGCATACTCTTTAACTGGGCATATTGTTTGCTGTCAAGCATCACTTCATATATTTCCATTTTCTCCTCCTGTTATTAAGGCTGTGCCGTACAATATTTCTTGCAATTTAATGGAGGCTTTCACGCAGGCCCCGTGGGGCGGCTGGTTTGAAAGCTCTATGGTCCCCCCATGCTTCTGGTACAGCACCCGGCTCACCGCAAGCCCCAGCCCCAATGTTACTTCGTTGCGCTGGGAGTAAATTTTGATGGCCTTGAGAAGAAAAGCAAATATACCCCGCATATCAATTTAACTGCTGCATCGGCAATGCAAATAACGGAAACCGATATAGCGGGGAATACATAGCCTATTGCTGCGATAATGATACATACAATCCCCAGCACAACCATGCTCCAACCATGTATAAAGAACCACAAGAAAAAATGTATGGCTGTTGCCATCAGTACACCCAGCCATATCTGCCTCCAATGCCACCCGGGGATAAACGGGCCAGCAATGCAAAACATCAACAGGAACAAAGCGGCAATTGAAAAATAGATCATCTTTATCTGCTTTTGGGAAATAGCCCCCTGGGAGAGCCTTTCCCTGACTTTTTTGTTCGCGTTAACGCTAAAAAACAAGCATAATAGCCTATTAGAAACACAAACGGGTTCACAAGGAATTTCCCGCGAAAATAACAGCTATGATAAGTACGATTCCAATAAGGATCAGCCATAAACCACATTGCTTTTTATGATTGAACTCCAATGTCTCTTTCATTTTGCCCTCCTACAATAAGCAGAATTTGCTGTTGCCTTTATTATATATCTGTCTTCCCCCAAAGTCAATTCCTTACCTGCGCCGCCGTAATAGGGATTATCAAAACGTTTGCTTTGATAAATACGCCCCTATCACAATCACAGGCCACCCACTGAGCACAAGTGACAGAGGCGACTTCAAAGCCGAATCGGATAAATAATTATAAGCCGCCGGCAGTATCGCGATTGCAAAATAGCATACTAAGTAATAGACAATCGTAAACCGTCTCTCTTTTCCGCGCCGCAGATACCATGCAGTTGTCAAAAACACAATAATCATTGCAGCAAGCATAACCAGAAACGCAAACGGATCACTGGTGCCTTCCGTAATATCGATTTTTAATACAAGCGCCAGCAAAACGCCGCCCAGTGAAAATCCAACGCCCGAAACAGCTGTCACAATAGCCGCTATCTTGATCTGTCCAGAAACTTTCCATTTTGATTTCGGCTTAAAATCATGGGCGGCCCACAGCGAAAACAGCAATGTCTGTACCAGTATTTCCGGCGCTCCTCTTAAATGAAATTCCAACGGCAGTTGTGTATAAACAACACCTTCAATAGATACTGGTGCGGCGCTGGGGGCACATATGATGCCCAATCCCGCAAATACAAGCCAAAGCTTCAGCCCAGCTCCCTTTTCTTTTAGGAGCGTATCCTTCAAAACCAGTAGAATGCAGCCAATCAGCATCCCTCTTATGATCTGCACAAATGGCCCCAGCAGGCTGGAAACGCCATAAAAATCTCTCATGAAATATTTTGCGTTCCCTAATTCAAACAATGTCTCATAGTCAAACAATCTTGAAAATAGCATACCGCATATAAAATATGTGACAAAATGGGCAACAGTCACCTTGGCAATAAATTTCAGTTTTACACGCATACTTCGTCTTGACCTCCTTACCAGTTATTTCTCGCAAATTATTGAAACGGATGGATGCCCGCATCTAAAAAATAAGCGCCCAATGCCGGTTCAATAAAAGCCTTTGCTTTGGCGTGCTTCTGTCGCCGCTCTTGATTGCCTTCATCGTTTTCTCCTATCCGCATGAGTGTAGGGAGCATGGCAGCATCCCCGCCTGTGAACTCCAAAATCAAGTCCCAATAGGCTTTTGCAAGTTGCAGTCCCTCTGGACTTCCTGCCGATACACCCGCATCCTGAAGCCGAATTGCTTCGTCCTGGATATGCAAAAATTTTTGCAGGAATATGATACTGCTTTCCTTGTCAAACCGGCTGCGGATACGATCCAGCGTTTCGCTGTCAAAGTACTTGATGAGAAAATAAAAATCGTTTTTCATTTCCAGATTGATAATAATATCCGCATATTTTTTGAAGTCAACGGACTGCATTTCAATCACTTCTGTTTTCAATGCCTCAATTTCTGACAGCGATTCTATTAAATCCGCTATCTTTTCACGTATAGCAGCGGCTTGCTCTGAAAGAATTTGCACCACATCAGCCGGATTGTTCAGCGGAATCAGCCTGTTCCTGATGTCGTCCAAAGAAAACCCCAAATGCTTCAGGGTCAGGATCTGGTGCAGCTTAATAATATCTTTATCCGTATAAAGCCTGCGCCCTCCACCACTCGTGGCGGAGGGTGAGAGCAGCCCTTCTTTATCGTAATGCTGTAGTGTTCGGACTGTCACATCCATCTTTTTTGCAACCTCGCCTACGGTCATATACCCCGGTGGGATAGCCCTATATTTCCCCATGCTTAAAATACCCCCTGCGGATAGTATAGTCCATTACGTTGCGTCATGAGCAAGCCCTTTTGTTGATTTTTTTGTATGTCGGGTATATCCGCATAGGAACTTCTTACCCCTCGCTACTGCTTGATCGTAATAGAGGCTTTCACACAGGCCCCATGCGGCGATCTGTTTGACAGCTCTATGGTTCCCCCATGCTTCTGGCACAGTACCCGGCTCACCGCCAGCCCCAGCCCCAAGTGCTTGCCGGAGGTATCCTCGGAGTAAAACAGGGCGGTTTTCTTTTTCAGCAGCTTGCCCGAAAAGCCCGGCCCGTCGTCGGTCACGGTGGCCAACAGGATTCCATGCTCCAGACAAAAAGCCAGCTTAATTTCCCGCTCCGCAAAACGGAGGGCATTGGAGATCAGATTTTCCAGAACGCGGTACAACAGCTCCCCGTCAAAGACGGCCCTCCCCTTCGGCACATGGAACTCGTAGGAAAAACGCACCTCGGTATTCTGAAACAGGATAGCTAGAGAATCCGCCATGTGCTGTAAAAAATCAGGGAGCTTTACCTCTCTGCGGTGAACTTCTGTTTCTTCGATAGCCCCCAGGTCACGCATGGTATCGGTATAGCGGCCCATGCGCTCCGCGGTAATGCCGAGATTGGAGAGCGCCTTTT
>VSNO01000022.1 GCA_009774375.1 Lachnospiraceae bacterium | reverse complement strand
CTGCAGTACCCTGATCTTCGCGTTTTCCCTGTCCCGAAAGATACTTTCCGTCGTGTAGATCTGCCGGATCAGGCCACACGTACAGAGCTTTCCTTTAAGCGCACTCTCCTCGCAGTGGGTCACAAAGAGATCGATATTCCCCGCGCCAAGAGCCGCCAGCGCTTCCGCTGAACGGATAAAAGTTCCCCCGTAAGAACAGATATCGTCCACGATCAGCACATCACTCCCGGCGATCCGGTCCGTCTCCCCTGCGACAGAAAGACTTTTGATCTCCCCCGTGCTCCAGTCGCGGTTCTTGATACCAAAGCAGTACGGAAGCGCGACCATACCGCTGTAGCGTTTTCCGGCGCCCTCGTCCGGATAAAACATCAGCGGCTTTCTCCCGCTCTGCCCCTCGATCTCGTCTATAACGCTCTCGATGTATCGCTGCGGCGTGCACAGTCTGATCCTGTCGATCAGTGCAAGGCTGACATCGGAATGCGCGTCGAGCACCCTCACTTCCGTGAAGTTCAGACTGTTGACCAGCTCTGCAAAATATCTGAGCGTGAACACATCCTCCGCATTTTTTACCCTGTCCTGTCTCGCGTTCGGGATATAAGGCATGTCGAGGATCAGATCGTGATATCCCGCTGCCTGAATATGCTTTGTGAGAAAATAGATGGCGAGCAGCTCCTCGTTGTTTTCATAATTCCATTTGATCTTTATCCCGGTTTCCCCGTTCTGCAGCATGTCATCTGCCACTGCTTCCTTTAATAAAAGGGTGCCGTCCGGGAAGTGGCTGATATCCACTTCTTTGTCGTTGATCCTGATCATATTGACCTCTCCTCATCCACATAATCCATATACCTGTGCCGATCATCGCAGCCCATGCCGCCGGCTTCCAGCATCTATACGATTTTGATCTGGCACATCTTCATGGCTTCCAGCGCATTCGCGTGGCTCTGCGGTGTGACACCCGCGCAGCACCTCTCCAGGACCCGCACCTCCGTCTCCGGCATATACGCCTTGATGAGCAGTGCATTGGATATGACGCAGATATCCGTGCAGAGTCCGGCAAGCGTGACACTCTCAACCTCTCCGTCCGCCTTTAAATACGCCGCGAGCGCGACAGAACCAAAAGTGGGTTTGTCAAAGATCTTCATGTCGTCCGTCCTGAGCACTTCGAGCTTTTTGTCGAGCTGCCAGCCGTTGGTTCCCTCGATACAGTGCGGCACCGGGAGATTTCTGCCCTCCTGCGTCTCCAGGTAATCATCATGGTGCGTATCCCTGGTGAAGACCACTTCCCCGTCAAAGGCACGGACAGCCTGTGCCACATTGTCGACAATGGCAGCAGCCTCCTTCGTCCCCAGCGCCCCATCGATAAAATCCTTCTGCATATCCACGACTACCAATACATTCTTCATACCGCTCCCATTCCTTTCTGTGATCACGGATCTACAGCCATCACCCCCGGCAACGGTCTGTGCGGATCCTTATTATTTATCTGATAATAACACTATATCATGTGTTGTCTGGACTGTCAACATCTTTTTATCAAATATATAATAAGTATGTTTCCTGTAAAATCTATATATTTATGCGCAATGCACTAAATGTTTTCCTTTTTTAAACCGATATCTTATTTAGAAACTTTATTTCCAAATACAGGCAGAAAAGCCACGAAAAACGATTGATTTTTGAGACGCAACGGTATAAAATGATAGTAACACATAAATGAAATGGATTTATTTTGTGAAGGAGTGATGGATCAATGAATTTCTGGAATTCAACAAGTTCAATGTTTGGCTCAAACAACTCGACCAACCTGTACAGCCTGTTCTCCGAGAGAGCTTCAATAAAAAACGGTACATACAAAAGACTGCTCAATTCCTACTTTGACACGGTAGGCGGAAGCTCAGACAAAACATCGTCAACAAGAAGGAGCCGCGGTTCAGACATCATCGACAAGCTGCTCAAGGAGAAGATGTACCCTACTGTCTCCAAGGAGACAAAGGAGGCAAACTCCAACCTGACCTCAGGACTGAACAGCCTGCAGTCCTCTGTCTCTGCACTGCAGAAGGACAGCACCTACGAGGATACGGAGAATGGCACTACCGCAGCGGATAAGGTCGTATCCGCAGTGAAATCCTATGTGACCAGCTACAACGATGTCGTGACAGCATCCAAGAGCTCTACGCTCTCAAACAAGACCGCTTACGTGGCAAACATGATGAGCACTACATCCAAATTCTCGAAGGAGCTCTCCGAGATCGGCGTCTCCCTCAAGCAGGACGGAACACTCCAGCTCGACGAGACAAAGTTAAAGGCTGCCGATATCTCGAAGGTACAGAAGCTGTTCTCATCGGACAACATCCAGAGCTACGGCTCTACGATCGCTTCCCGCGTGAAGTTCGCAGGCGGCGGTTCGAGCACTTCCACGAACAAGACAGACAATAAGACCGATACGGACACCGACACAAAGAAACCTGTCAGCACAGGCGCGGCAGGACTCAAGACGGACGGCGAAGCCCTTGCATCCAGTGATCTGTTCGCCAAGATCAAGGATAAGGATGGCAATGAGACCTACAACGTTGACAAGATCCTCTCCACCGCAAAGAGCTTCGTGAGCAATTACAACAAAATGTTCGACAATGCCGAATCCAGCTCCAACTCCGGCGTGATCTCCAATCTGGCATACATCAGGGAGCGCACGAAGAACAACTCAAAAGCGTTGGAAGAATTTGGGATCAGCGTGGACAAAAAAGGCAGAATGAAACTTGACGAGGATACCTTCAAAAAGGCCGACATGAGCAAAGTACAGGATTTCTTTAAGGACTATGGCTCCTATGTCGCCAGCAACGCATCGCGCGTGGACTACTACATGAACACGAACGCAAATGCAGCCAACGGATACACATCCAGGGCATCCTACAACATACCATCGATCTCCGGTTTTAGTGAAACAATTTAGTATATTCGCTGCAAAAAATAACGCGTCGGGCAGGGAAGATCTCCCTGCCCGATTGTTTTTGTCCCTGAATCCTTCCTTATCCTCATACGGTACACACCCCGGCAAGCAGCAGCATCGCAGCGGGCACGACATATTTTCTCGGGTGATGCCACAGATCATTTTCAATCTTCCAGCCCCGTATCAGGAAAAACCACTCCATCAGAACCGAACCAACCGCACCAAACAGGGAAAATGCCGCGGCAAGCAGCACCGATAAAGCCGTAACGCCGCCCAGTTGAAGTCCAAAACTGCCCAGAAAGATCAGATCCGCAGACATATTGCACAAAAAGATAAACAACATGTACGGTACACAGAACGCTTTCCCCTGCCCGGGCAGAAAACGCACAGCACGCTCCAGCGCCGGATCGCAGGATAAGAGAATGCCGACCGGCGTGTTCACGGACAGAATGGCAAACCCGACCGGCAGCACAGACAGTCCTCCCGCCTGCGCAGGATCCTGCGCGTAAATCTGTCTGAAAAAGACCGGCAGCACACAGGCGACGCCCCACAGAACCACCGTATTCATCATGTAATTTTTGTGCGAGGCCAGATAGCGCAGCAGATAACGTCCGATCGAAACACGGCCGCCATTCCCCGTATGACGGACTTTCCCGCTTTCCCGGCGGTAAAACGCATATGCGTTGGTTCGTGACAGGATCAGAACCGCCAGCAGAATGCTTGCGAGTATAATGGGCACAAACACTGCCCGATCCCACAGCCAAAAGACCGCAGCGATAACCGTCCCTCCCCAAAGCATACAAATCCCCCGGCGCTTTCTTGCTGTAAAGGCACACGCCGTCACCAGAACCGCATTGACAGCACAGATCACCGCACACACCCGTCTGAAACCAGCCGCTCCCCCGCTCCACGCAGAGACCGCAAACACCACAGCCAGCAGACCGGCAGTTTTTGTGAGCAGCGTGTACGCGCCCATCGCCGACACATACGAAAACACAAACGTCCGCTCCGCAAACGGAAGCATGAACAGATTTCTCAGATCTGCGGCATTGTCCTCCGACGCCAGCGCACGCCACACCACCCCTGCGCTGAACGTACTGGCCATGAGATACACGATAGATGGCGATACCGCTACCCTGTACCCGGCGGTGTGCAGTCCCCAGAACACGATGAGATCTATCACCAGCGCCTTTTTCAGACCCTCATATCGCACTCCAAAGAGCTTTTTTGTAAATATCTTAAACATCCTTCTCATATCGCAATACCTCCCGGATCTTCGCCGCGTTGATCTGATCCCCCTCAAAAGTCTGCCGGATACTACCTTCCTCCAACACATGTACCCTGTCACATGTCATCGTAATACTTTCAAGAATATGGGACGAAAAGAGAACCGTTCCATATGCCCTATATCCCGCGATCTGCTGATACAAAAATTCCGTGCTCTGAAAGTCCAGCCCGTTCACAGGCTCGTCGAGCAGAAGCAGCCCGGGCCGGACCGCAAACGCAGTGATCAGAAACACTTTTTTCCTGTTCCCTGTCGATAAGTCCTTCAGCAAAACATCTGTATGATCCTCAAAATGAAATCCCCGTACCAGCGCATCCACCACGCCCCTGTCCAGATCCTTCCTGCGATACGCGGCGGCGGCGTACGCCAGATACTCCCGAAAAGTGAAATACTGAAAGGACGCATCCTCCGCAAACACCGTGTAGCGGTCCATCTTGAACGCGCTGTCCCGAAATCCCACACTCCGCCCGTGAAAAACTGCCCTTTCTGTGGAAAATGAATCCAGAAGACCTGACAGCACCTTGATGAATGTCGTCTTCCCTGCCCCGTTCAGACCGATCAGACCGACCACTTCATGCTCCCGCAGCTCCATGGAAAGATCAGACAGCACCTTCCGCTCACCGTCATACCAGGCGCTCAGATCCTGTATATGCAGCAATGAACTTCCCATCTGTTCCCTTCCCCTAATCATGCTCCTTCTCCTTCTTCCAGACCGTGTAAGCCGAATACAGGCAGAGACCGCCAAGCAGGGCATAGAGCGCTGCCATCTCCATGCTTCCCCGCACAATGCCCAAAATAGCTGCCACTGACCAGATCAGACCCAGAATCCCGCGAATATATACATGACGCATCATTTTTCCCTCCTGTTTTTGTTTTTTTCTCTTGTGTCTCTATCATATACCAACAGGAAGTCAAATGCCAAACTGTCCGCAAAAGGTCGGTTTTTGACCACAAAATAATTGCGGGATCAAAAATGATCCCGCAGTTGTCGTTCTGTCCATATGTTATTCGACCGCGATCCCGTGAAAGGACAGCGTCGCAACCGCCCGGAACACACCGTCCGCGCACGCCGTCTGTACCATGCCGTCGTATTTGTCCGCAGCAGTCTGCGCGCTTTTCAGTCCCCAGCCATGCAGTCCGCCCTCCGCCTTCGTTGTCTTCAGCGCGCCGTTTTCCTGTAACGGCACTGTGCCGCAGGCGTTCTCCACCTTGATCACGAGCATCTGATGAATGCGCCGGATCGTGAGCCGCACAAAGCGCTGTCCGTCCGGCGGCACCTGACGGACAGCCTCCAGCGCATTGTCCAGCAGATTTCCCAGGATCGCGCACAGATCCGCGCTCCTGATGTCCGTGTGACGCGGATATTCGACCTGTATCTGAAAGGCGATCCCGTCCGCTTCCGCCGCAGCGGCCTTGCTGTTGATCAGATAGTCCAGCGTCTCATCCCCCGTCCACACAGTGTCCGCCATCCCGCGGACCGGCGCCTGCAGCCCGTCAAGATAGCGCACCGCCTCACCGTACCGCTTATGGGCAAGAAGCTGCCGCAGCGCCCCGATATGGTTGTGCAGGTCGTGAAAAAGCTTTGCGTTGACCGCATAGACATTGCTGAGCGCCGTATAATCCCGCTCCAGCAGCTCCGCCTGCTCGGCTCTGAGCTTCGCCAGC
Source organism: Lachnospiraceae bacterium (assembly GCA_009774375.1). Classification (GTDB taxonomy): domain Bacteria; phylum Bacillota; class Clostridia; order Lachnospirales; family Lachnospiraceae; genus COE1. The sequence goes on along the minus strand of VSNO01000022.1, from coordinate 29,687 downwards.
TCCTTTTCCACCTCATACTGGTGGTTCATGTGAAATACCAGCACGGACATCAGCAGCACAACTGCCAGGATCGTCCACTGGTCAAGCATGTCATCAGGGATCGCCAGGATCGTCTGCTCCGACAGCGTGATCACCGCGATAAATCCCACAAGAACCGCCGCGGAGACCGCCCGGAACGCATCCTTTTCCGCGATCTCCCGCCTGCCCGGCAATCGGACAGAAAAGAGTCCTATTCCCGCCAGCAGCGCATGAAACAGCCATATAACAGCCCTTCCGCACCATGTCCCGCCGTCGAGAAATGCCGGTGCGCGAAACAGGACGCCCATTCCAGCCGCCAGAAGAAACTGACAGAAGGCAGCCGCAATCTCATAAAAGACGCCGACAAACAGACTCATCCGCATATCCGCCCGCTGCAGCCGGTTCGCGCACCATGCAGTCCAAAACACTTCCAGCACAATGCGGAAAAGATCAGAAGCTCCCGCAAGCGATAACAGCACCGTGATCGCTGCCGCCCCCGCTGCACCTGCCGCTATGCATCTCCTCTGCGGCCTCTGTGCCGTGATGAGCCTCTCTAACAGGAACAGGCATACGATAACGCGCACACACCCGCAGGCTATATCAGAAAACACTTTTGCGATCCCAATCATATATGGCTCCCCCAGTACGCGTTGATCTGTTCCTTCACACCCTGCAGATGGGAGCGGCTGACAGGAAGCGATACCCCGTTCTTCAGCACAGCCTGCCCGTCTTTTACCTGCATGATGTGGATCATATTGACGATGCAGCCCCTGTCAATATAGAGAAACTCCTCCGCCCCGAGCTCTTCGTAGACCTGCTGCAGGCTCCTGCGCACCTTGGACACACCCCCCGCAGCCGTGATGCTGGCGTATTTGCCGTCACGCTCGATATAGAAAATGTCCCTGTACGGTATCTTCTCAAGCCTGCTGTTCGTACAGATCGTATACACCTTTCCGTCTTCCAGCAGGATCAGCCGCAGCGCATCCGTGACCGCGCCGGGCAGCCGCCTGTCCAGATCGCTCTTGGGCACATAGCGGAAGATCGACAGCTCAAAGGCGTCAATCGCGTACTCGATATGGGACGTGATAAATATGATCCTCACTTCGGGCAGGAACGGTTTGATCCTCTGCGCCAGCTCCATACCCGTGCTGCCGGGCATCTCGATATCGAGCAGTATCAGATCATAATAAAATCGATCCTCGGCGATGTCATAGAGCAGATTCCTGCTGTCAGTATAAGACAGGACCTCCCCCACCGCGCCGCACTGCCTCAGACAATCCTCCGCGATCCTTTTGTGCGCCGAAACTGCACGCTCCTCGTCATCGCACACCGCAATCCGTATCATTGTATCAACTCTTTTCTGCTCTTTTTGAATCTTTTAACACCGGAGCTCCCTCCGTCCTCAGCACCTTCCGCGCCGCGAGCGCGAACGTCACCGCGTGCACAGTCAGAGTGATCGTCCACGTGATCGGGTAGGAGAGATAGACCGTGAACAGGCTGTGGTACTCCGGGATCCGGAACACGGTGGCGATCCACAGAAGACGCAGACCGCAGGCGCCGACCAGGGAGACGACCATCGGAATGATGGAATATCCGATCCCACGCAGCGCGCCGACCAGCACATCCATGACACCGCACAGCGCATACAGTGTGCAGATCACCTTCAACCGGACCATTCCCGCCGCGATGACCTCCGCGCTCGGCGAGTAGATCCCGAGCAGCACATCTCCAAAAAATACGGCCAGATTTCCAAGCAGCAGTCCGGTCGCGACCACGCACAGTTCCCCCGCAAACAGGATCCTGTAAATGCGCCTGTACTCCCGCGCGCCGTAGTTCTGGCTCGTGAAGGAGATCGTCGCCTGGTGGAACGCGTTCATCGCCATGTAGACAAATCCCTCAATGTTTGCCGCCGCGGAATTTCCCGCCACCGCTATGTTTCCAAACGAGTTCACCGCCGACTGGATCACGACGTTCGATAGGGAGAACACCGTTCCCTGAAAGCCCGCCGGAAGGCCGATCTGCATGATCTTTCCCAGTTTTTCCCGCGAGATGGCAAGCTCCTTCAATTCGAGATGAATACCGCCCTGCTCCTTTATGAGACAGCGCACGACAAGAAATGCCGAGATCGTCTGTGAGATGACTGTCGCCAGGGCGACGCCCGCCACGCCCAGATGGCATACAATGACAAAGAACAGGTTCAGCAGCACGTTCACGATGCCCGCACCCAGCAGGTAATACAGCGGCCTCTTCGTGTCGCCGACTGCCCTTAAGATCGAACTGCCAAAGTTGTAGACCATCATGGACGCCATCCCCAGGAAATAGATCCTCAGATACAGGACTGCAAGATCCAGCACTTCCGGCGGCGCCTTCATCAGTTCCAGGAGCATCGGCGCACCGACCAGTCCGACCACGGTGAGCAGCAGCCCGCAGTAAAGGCTCAGAAGCATCGACGTATGTACCGTTTCTTTCAGGTCGTCATTCCTCTTCGCCCCATAATACTGTGCTGTCAGCACATTGCTGCCCACGGAAAGGCCCACGAAAATATTGGTGAGCAGATTGATCAGCGCAGTGTTCGACCCCACTGCCGCCAGCGCGTTGTCCCCCGCAAACCGCCCCACCACAACGATATCCGCAGCGTTAAATAATAACTGCAGAATGCTCGAGCACATCAGCGGCAATGCAAAGAGGAGCATTTTGCCCAGCACGGAACCGCTGCACATGTCGATCTCATATTTTTTATTCATCTGCAATCCCTTCCTTCTTTTTCATGACCGGATTCCTGACCGTCATCACGATCAGCGGTATCACCATCACAAACCAGATCGCCGGTTCCGTCCAGATGATCCCCCAGTATCCGAATATCCTCACAAACACAAACGTAAACACCAGTTTCCCGACAAGCTCGATCAGACTCGACAAAATGGGCGTCCTGTAATCTCCAAAGCCCTGCATGCAGTTTCTGAGTATCACGATGAACAGGCACACGAGCAAAAAGGACATATCCACCCTGAGGTACGTCGTCCCCCAGTAGATGATCTCCTCGTTGTCCGAACTGGTGATAAATCGGATCAGATACGGGGAGATCGTGTGCGCCAGGACAAAGACGATCCCGTCCCAGACAGCGCCGATCAGCAGCACGCTCTTCATCCCCTGCCGGATCCTGTCATATCTGCCGGCGCCGTAATTCTGCCCGCAGTAAGTCGCCATCGAAGAACCCAGCACGCTCACGGGCAGTCCCCAGATCTCAAACATCTTGCGTGCCGCAGTGTGCGCCACGATAATGTTCGTCCCAAGCTGGTTGATGCCGCTCTGCAGCACCAGCGAGCCAAAGTTCACGAGGCTCGACATCAGCCCCATCGACAGCCCGCTCTGGTACAGCGGGATCACCCTGTCCTTTGAGAACACAAAATGCTCGCGCGCGATATGCAGTATCGGAAACCCCTGGCGGATCCGCATCAGACAGAGCACCACCGACAGCATCTGCGAGACGAGCGTCGCCACCGCCGCTCCCCGCACGCCCATGTCAAAGACCAGGATAAACAGATAATCCAGGCCGACATTCGTCAGCGCTGCGATCACCAGAAAGACGAGCGGCGTGAGCGAATCCCCGATCGCGCGCAGCGTGTTCGCACAGAGGTTGTACGCCAGTGTCACAAACATGCCCCACACCAGCAGCGTGATGTAGGACAGCGCCATGTCCATCTGCTGCGGCGGTACGTTTAACAGCGCCAGGATCGGCCGGATCAGGACAGCGACGGTCGTGACGATCACAGCAGCTGTCAGAAAGCCAAGCGTGACCGCCACCGCCACATTCTCCTTCAACTTCCGCTCCTCACCGCTTCCGTAAAAACGCGCTGTGAGCACGCCAAAACCAAGGCTCAGTCCGTTAAAAAATCCCGTGAGCAGTGTATACAGGATGGACACAGAACCCACAGCCGCCAGCGCCGTCTCCCCCAGGATCCTGCCCACGATCTTCGTGTCGACCAGACTGTAGCAGATCTGGAACAGGTTTCCCAGAAACACCGGAATGGCAAACAGCAGGATCCGTTTTACCGGCCTGCCCTCGGTGAGATTTAAAGCTGTTCTTGATGTTTTCATCTTATTTCCTTAATCCTTTCGGGTAATGGTTCTTCATGATCTGCCCCGCCAGCTTTCCCCAGCCGATGCTGTAGCCCTGGTATGTCATCAGATACCACCCCTTTTCCCCTTCACAATTCAGCGTCATTCCGCCCAGATACGCTTTTGCCTGCGCATCTGTCAGCTCCATCGACCGTTTTGCCTCCTCTTTGCAAAGCGCCAGCGCCAGCGCGTGAGAGGGCTCAAAACGGTTCTTCCGAAGCGTTCCCAGGTGCAGTCCCGCCCGCAGTACTTTCAGTCCCTTGATGGACGGCATATCTTTCGGCATCAGATACAGCTGCTCGCCGAATCTGAGCAGCCGTTCCGGAGCGTCTGCTGTCAGATCGATCTTCAGTGTCTCCTGACAGAACTGCCAAAACTCCCTTACTTCCTTTCCGTGGATCCCCTTCTGCAGCCCGTTTGCCGGAAACGCCCGATATCCGTCCGGCACATCTCCCCGCTTCTGCAGCACGGCAAGGTAGTGCCCCTCCCCGCGTATCAGATGCGGGTACAGCCTGATGGTATGCCTTAACGCGTCCATATCGATCCCATGTTCATACAACACACCGACGCCGTGATCGCCGCCGCTATCTGATACAGCGCTGTCATCATAGTACGCCCACGCCGGAACACCGTCTGACATGCCGTCATACCTGTGAACCTCCAAAATCTGATAATCCTGATGGCGCGCCAGAAAGCGCGCGATGCTTCCCTCATTCTCCGTCGGCGCAAAAGTACAGGTCGAGTACACAAGCCGCCCGCCCGGGCGGAGCATCTCATCTGCACAGTCCAGGATCCCGTCCTGCCTGTCCGCACAGAGCCGGACATTTTCCAGACTCCACTCGCCGCGCGCCTCCTCATTCTTGCGGAACATTCCCTCGCCGGAACAGGGCGCATCCACCAGAATGCGGTCAAAATATCCGCCGAACACCTCCGACAGCCGCTGCGGCGTCTCGTTGGTGACAAGGGCATTTCGTATCCCCATGCGCTCCACATTCTCGGAGAGGATCTTCGCCCGCGCCGCATGGATCTCATTGCACACGAGGATCCCTTCACCCTGCATATACGAGGCGATCTGCGTCGATTTCCCCCCAGGTGCCGCGCACAGGTCAAGCACCTGCTCCCCAGGCGCCGCTTCCAGATACGCCGCCGGCGCCATCGCGCTCGGCTCCTGTATATAGTAGACCCCCGCCTCGTGGAACGGATGCCTGCCGGGTGCAGGACCACCGTCATCATGACGGTAATAAAATCCGTTTTGCTCCCACGCAACGGCTCCCAGGCCGCCCGCCGGCATTTTTTGCAAAAATTCCTCTGCCGTGCCCTTCAGCGCGTTCACCCGCAGCGCCTGATATTTCTCCTCTTCATAACTGCGCAGGAAAGCAGGATACGCCTCACCGAGCATATCCTGCATCCGAATCCTGAAATCCTGTGGTAATTGAATCATAATACTAATCCCTTGCTCTCCCCGCACCCGAGAATGATGTTCAGACACTGCACCGCCGCACCTGACGCGCCTTTTCCAAGATTGTCAAACCGCGTGCTGACGAGCAGCCTGTCCTCGTTACCCGTCACATAGATCTCGATGCCGTCCCATCCAGAACACATATTTCCGGCCAGGAATCCATTGTAGTCGGCTTCCTTCCCAAACGGCATCACCTTAACAAACGGTTCGCCATCAAAATATGCCGCAAACATTGCCTGTACCTGTTCCGGCGTCGGCTTATCCTTCAGCAGATCCGTATAGAACTGCAGCGTCACCACCATGCCGCTGTAATAATCACAGATCAGCGGCGAGAACAGTGGTGTCTTCTCCAGCCCCGTGATCTTCTGCATTTCTTTCAGATGCTTGTGATTCTGACCAAGCGCGTACTCTCTCGGCGCATCGAGTTCTACGTCCCGCCCGTCCGCCTCGTACACTGCGATCGTCTTCCTGCCCGCCCCGCTGTAGCCAGACATCGCAAACGCCGCAACCGGATAATCTTTTGGCAGGATCCCCTGCGCGATCATCGGGTATGCGATCGTGATAAAACCTGTCGCATAGCAGCCGGGCACTGCGATCCGCTTTCCGGTCCTGACCGCCTCGCGGTGCGCCGCGGAAAGCTCCGGGTAGCCGTACGCCCAGCCTGGTTCCGTGCGGTGTGCCGTCGACGTGTCGATGATGATCGTGTTATCGTTCTCGACCATCGCCACTGCCTCCCGCGCCGCCGCATCCGGCAGACACAGAAATGTGATGTCCGACGCGTTGATGTATTTCCTGATCTCCGCTGTGTCCTTTCGCAATTCTGAAGGGATCTTCAGGATCTCGATATCGTCCCTTCCCTCAAAGCGCTCAAAGATACGCAGACCTGTTGTCCCTTCACTTCCATCGATAAATACTTTTTTCATCTGGATTCTCCTCTTCCATATTGCCATTTACTGTATTATAACCTATCATAAGGCGATTGCATGGAAAAGTCAAATAGAAACACGCGCGAATCCCAGTTCAGCCTTGCCGCCCCCTGTCTACAATACCTTATTCCAGACAGCAGTGAACACCGCCAGCGCCAGCCCGATCCCCACAAGGACTACTGTGAGCCCATACATGTCAGCCAGCGCGCCCGCGAGCGGAAACACCAGGATCATTGCGACCGAGAAGAACATGCTGTTCACAGAGATCAGCGTCGCGCGCTGTCCCGACGGGATCAGACTGTTGAGCCGCTCCGACTGCACAGGATAGAGCACCGAGTTAAAAAAGCTCGCGGCAGCCAGTGCCAGGACCGACACAGAAACCCTGCAAAAACCATATGCCAGAAATGATGCGGCGATGACAAATGCACCGATCACCCCGATCTTCGTGCCGAATCTTTCAAAGAGCTGCTCACTCATGACAGCCCCGGCGCAGGAGACGCCTCCCACCACCAGCATGATCAGACTGATCTGGATCTTGTTATATCCCAGCTCATAAAAGTACTGCTGACTGTAAAAAAACAGTAACGTCTGCGCCGCGAACAGCACAGAATAATAGACAATGATATTCAGAATCCGACGGTCTGAACGAAGGATCCCAAAACATGTCTCAAAATGCGTCCTTACCACTTCCCCTACCGATCCCGGACATCCTTTTCCATCAGCGTAAGGCGCCTCTGTCATCCACAGAACCGGCACCAGTGCGAGCACCGCGATCACCACGCAGGCGCCGTAACACCAGAAATAGGAGAACTCCGCCAGAATACCGCCGGCAACCGTCGCGATCCCCTGCGACACTTCGATGATCATGTTCAGCCTGCCGCTCACGCGTAAGTACTCCTCCTCGCGCCCCGCGTATTTCATGCTGTCGTACACAAGCGCTTCCTCCGAACCGGAATTGAGGTTGTTCCCCAGCGCCTGGATCACAAAACCCAGCGCGAAAAACCAGAAGCTCCTGGAAAAGAGCATGATGACGCAGGAAACAGCAATGCACACCTTGCTCAGAACCATACTCTTTTTCCTGCCGATCAGATCCGCCACCGCGCCGGAAGGAATCTCAAACACGATACTCGTCGCGTGATAGATTCCCTCCACAAGCCCGATCTGTGCCAGATTCAGCCCGCAGTACGCCAGATAGAGCACCCATATGGAGCTCTGCATGTTCAGGTTTGTCACGAATGTGTTGATGTAGTCTAAGACGATATTCCGGTTTAATCTGTCTGTTATTTGATACTCTCTTTTATTTTTACTATGATCTTTTATCTGATCTCTTTTCTGATCTGCCAACTGTAATCCCTCTCTTTCTTTCATATCGGCTCCCGGAGTCTCTTTGTACCTGCTATGGCAGGCAGCCTTTTGTCCGATGTGCACAAAGCTTCCGGGAAACTATCAACCCATACATACTGATCACGTGCATACATTTCCTCTGAATGCCGTGTGCACGCGACCCGTGCGCCGCACTGGCGGCGTATTTCCTCTGCACGGGCCTGCGCATAAGAAAAACAGCCCGACCGGATATCTTACATACTGGTCAAACTGTTCTGGAATTACTGCGGTATCTCACATTTTTTCATGCTTTTGCATTCCATACGGATCAGTGAAATCAGATCCTGGCAATCTATGCCAGTCCATTCTCAACTGATAGGCAGAATGCCCTCACAATACCAAAAAAGGGCGCAGTAATCCCGTAAACGTGATTTTCTGCACGTTTTTGATATGGAACTGCTGCTGCACGCTGGTACATAACCTAAGCCGTTCATACTGCACCCTCCCTTCAAAAATTATATTTATTTTACCACGATCTGAGTATTTGTCAATCCTGTTACATTTTTTCTTTCACAAATAATGTAACAGTTCGGCCTTGCCGAACTGTTACGCATCAAGCCATGCAAAATCGCTCCGCGATAGCTTGATGCATCTCAACCTCTACGCGTTCTTACGGACTTTGCAGCGTAGTACAAAGTCCTAAGCTGAACTGTAACCAAATAATCATCATAAAAATTGCACATTCCCGTCTTTTTCATCCGAAAAGATCGAGCAGGGAAAGACTTCCCTGCCCGATTCTATCTATTGCTTAGCCAAGCAGACTGAGTACGCCCTGGTTGGACTGGTTACCCTGTGCAAACTACATTGTCGAGGTTGTTGATCGTGTGCTCTAAGCGGTTCTGAACGGCTCCAAGCAGTGAGCGCTGTGAGGATACGGTTGCAATCGCGTCCGCGATGGAGTCGATCGCATAGGTCGCCGCTGCGCCTGTTGTGTCCTTTACATTCAGACCCTTGATCCCGAGACCTGCTGTGTCGAGTGCCTTGATGCCTACGCCGATCTTGTTGGTCATGTCTGCATCTGCACCTACGTGGAGGCTGAAATTCAGGTCTTCCTTGACATTTACCTGGCCTTTCTCGATGATGAAACTAATCTTAGGGCTATTTGCCTTATCATAAGCGAGCTTATTAATATTTTCTTCTGTTGCTGCTGTTATCTTATCAAACTCTGTAGCAACAACTGCTGCGCCCTTTGTGCCATCCGATTTAATCGCTGCAATATTAGCTGTCTTTACATCCGCCGCTTTAACATCTGTTCCTATATTGTTTGCAAGAATCAGCTCCTTCTGAATCATCTGATATGCCTTATGTGCCGTAATAACATTGGTGTTATTATCATCAACACCATTAGGTACACCATTGATCTGCGCAGGATCTGTAGGATCTCCACCCTTCGTCGGATCCACTCTGTCCTGCATAGCATAATAATTTACACCCTTGTAAATCGCATGGCTTCCTTCATGAATCTTGTTGGTGATAGATGTGATTGACAATTCATTCTTATCCGCATTTTCTACAGAGGTAACAGGCTTACCACCATTTCCGGTTTCCATTTTTTTGTCAGCAACTACTGTGTACTGTACTCCATCAAGCGTAATCTGCTCGCCTACTTTGGCCTGCTGAAGAGAAGCTACAATACGATTGTATTTACCCTCTACAGCCGCAGTCTGAACATCGCCACTGCCATCATTCTTCAATACTTCTCCTGCCGCATCCGAACTATACTCACCAATCGTATATGTCTTGCCTGCGATCTGTACGGTATCGCCTACCTTCAAAGTGCTCATTGTGAAAGTTGCCTTCGTTGCGCCCTCTGACAATACACCGTCAAGTCCGGCATCCTTCGCGTTCACATACTTCTTGACAGTATCCTTGTCACCCTTTAAGAGATAGGTCTCGTTGAACTTGGTCGTCTCTGCTACACGATCGATCTCTGTCAGAAGCTGGTCAACCTCATCCTGGATCGTCTGGCGGTCAGACAATGCATTTGTACCGTTTGACGCCTTTGTTGCAAGCTCATTCATACGCTGTAACATGTCATGAACTTCTGTCAGAGCACCCTCTGCTGTCTGCACTGCGCTGATACCGTCCTCTGCATTTGCAGATGCCTGTGAGAGACCTCTGATCTGTTTTCTCATTTTCTCGGAAATCGCAAGACCTGCCGCGTCATCCGCTGCGCGGTTTACCTTGTAGCCAGATGATAACTTCTCTGCTGACTTGGATAATGTTCCCTGTGTGTAAAATATTTAAAAATATTGCAGAAAAAGCTAAAGTTTTAAAAGCCCCCAACCGATATATAGAGTGTAAGCAAGGGATGCAACAATTTACACAGAATGTTGCATCCCTTATTATCTTACCATTTTCAAATACTATTACCAATCCCAACTATTCTGAACAAATTTCTTTATGATAGCTGCTCCACGATCAAATAACTTCTGAAGGCTGTATTGACCATTTTCTTTAAGGATCCTTATGTAATTTTGAATATGTTATTACCATTCTGTAATCAATATATATGAACCCAGCATGATAGATAGAAATTGCATTTTCTTCGAACAAATATTTGAATATTATATTGACAACCGAACTTTCGTTTGATACACTGCTATCAGAACATATATTTACCGTTTCAAATATTATGGCAAATCAACGTAAAATATGTTACTATATGATCAAGGAGCTCTGCGAATGGGTACAAAAGACATCACGGAAAAAATACTCGCCGACTAAACGATGTATTTGCCGATATCATTAACGGTGTCCTGTTTGACGGCGAACAGGTTGTTCTCGAAAACGACCTGCAGAACACCAAGGACAAAAGCCAGTACAAGTTCAACAATCAGATTCATGAACAGGAGCGCGATGTGGCCAAGCACTGGATCCCGCACAAGATCATTTTCGCGCTATACGGGTTGGAGCACCAGACAGATCCGGATCCGTTCGCTCCGGTCCGCCTGATCGGGTATGACGGCGCAGCATACAGGGGACAGCTGACCAGAACAGCGCAGGATAAACCCAGGTATCCGGTAATCACCATCATACTATATTTTGGATCAACACGCTGGAACAAGCCCACGCACTTATACGAGTGCCTAAAGATCCCAAAGAAACTGAAACCATTTGTAAATGACTATAAGATCAATCTTGTGGAAGTCGCCTTTCTGGATGACAAACTCGACTACTTCCACAGTGATTTCCGTATCATCGCGGAATACTTCATCAATAAACGCAAGAATATAGATTATATCCCCAGCCCGCAGGAGATCAGACATGTGGACGAATTTCTGAAACTGATGCAGGCACTCGAGGGGGATGACCGTTATGAGGAAGTGCTGCATACCTTGCAGAAGGAAGAGAAGAAGGAGGGCATCAATATGAGCGAAGTATTAGACAGAATAGAAAACAGAGGTATCATCATTGGCGAAAAACGTGGGGAAAAACGCGGACGCGAAAAAATGGCATATGAGATCAATACGCTCTATGCCACTTTACTAAAGCAGAACCGCATGGAGGACTTAAAGCGCGCGATCGCAGATCCGGATTATCAAAGGCAGTTGCTGATCGCATACGGAATTTCCAGTGAAGAAGATTAAACATTTAGAGGAGCTCTGCGAAGACATCACAGAAAAAGAAACACCACATTGCCCCCTGTCACACCTGCAGGCAATGTGGTGCAGATTTATCTGTCAATCCCCTTCCACGCGGAATGTGACCTGCCACGGTCCCTCCACAAGTTCACCGGAATAGTGGAAAATGCCGTACATGGAATAATCCGCGATGTCCGCGATATCCTCCAGAAACCAAAATTCATAAATCTGGTATCTGGCGCCGCCAACCTCCTCATGCCAGCTCACGCTGTGATCCTCGTACCGCTCATTCCCGTCCGGATCCCGCAGGAATAACTCCACATGCCGGTCTGATCGTGAGTTGTCCCCCATGCATACCTGGACACGCAGCACACCGTCCTCATATGCGGTACCCATCACCGTAAAATCATCAGCTGCACAGTCCGAAACACTCATCAGATCCAGCACATTCACTCTTGGTCTGGGATCCTCCGCTGTCGCCGGAATCTTCTTTAAAAAATCCGGCAGCATATCCTCATTCAGCGGACCGCCGCTGCCGTTCAGCGTCACTGTCTTTGTCTCTGCTGTGTAAACAGTCCCTGACAGGTCAACGTCCTTCGTTTCATTATAATTGCCGCACAGAACAGAATTGACCCGGAACTGGAGTTTATCTGACTGGTACGCACTGTCCGCCTGAAGCATCACCTGGAAATACGCCTTGTCCTCCGCCTCCTCATAAGTCAGGAAACAGCAGCCCCCGATCACGCTGTCATTTGTATAGTCAGACAGCCCATAACTGTCAAACAGATCCATCGCACCGTGCACCAGATCCTGCCCGCTGTTCTCCGCGTCCCGCAGCGATAAGATAATGTCCGCCTCGTTTCCCTCGATATCAATCGCTTCCACCTGCATCGTGATCCCCTGGCTGGTACAGCTCTTTTCGATCGGGATAAGGCGGTCCGCCATCGCAGGCGAAACGTACTCCACGATCTGATAAAATGCCGGAATATGCGCCGCACAAACCGGTACTGCCATCACAAGACACACAGCCGCCGCAGCCGCTGCGATCGACATCCTGACAGCAAAGCGCTTTCTGACAGATGCCCCGCCGCCCGACTGCACTTTACGAAGCGTGTCTGACACAAGCTCCATCGGCGGTGTGATCGTATCGTATGCATTTTTATATCTGTCCCTGAACATGAAAATCCCCTCCTTCTTGTTGCAACAGGCTCTTTAGCTCCCTTCTCGCCCTTGTCAGCCGCGTCCTTACAGTAGATGCCTTTGACTTTGTGATCCGCCCGATCTCCTCGACGGACAGATCCTCATAATAAAACAGGTGAATGACAACGCGGTACTTCTCCGGCAGCTGTTTGACGGTCTCGATCAAGAGCCGGTCTTCATCCGCTGCTTCATAAAACATGTCCGCTCCCGATGCCTCCCGCTCCAGCGCGTCGCCCTCCAGTGCACTCCTTCTCTGCATCCACGGCGATCGCCAGAAATTCCTGCAGCAGTTGATCGTCACCCGCATAAACCACGCTTTTTCATGCTCCGCGCTGTCAAATGCAGGCGTTTTGCGCACATAGCGCAGAAACACCTCCTGGTAAATGTCATCCGCATCAGCCCGTGTCCTGACGAGAGCGTAAGCCAGCCTATAGACTGTCTCCGAGTTTCTCCTGATGACCTCCTCATAAAAGGAAGTCCTATCTTTTTCTCTATGCATAGATTTCATTTTGCACCCCCTTCACCAGATATACAAAATAACACCGCAAAAAGCTACACGGATCCCCCAAAATATGGTATCATTTTTTTATCACAGAAGAAAATTAAATAAATGATGGAGTATACCTATGAAAACAGAATGTATCTACGTCGATGATGACCGCCGGGAGCGGATCCTGTACATCGACGAGCTGGTCACGGTCGAGTACAGCAATGATGAGATCCACTACATGAACAATGATTCGCGCCTGTTTCGCGAGGTGCGCAGGGCAAGCCGCGAGCACCGGCTGTTCTGCACCTGCGGCTGCGGGGGAAACCTGCAGCTTGTCGCCGGGGACAAGTCCACCACAACACACCGTTTTTTCAGAAATTATATGGACTCCGCAAACGCAAACTGCTGCTACGACGAGAGCCCCCTGACACAGAAGTCAAAGATCCTGCTGCGTACATGGCTGAACCAGACCCTGCAAAGAGACCTGCAAAACGATATTCCGATCGCCGAGATCAACAAGGGAAACCGCAGATATGAGCTGACCTACTACGCACAGGCGTACGATTTCGGTCTGGTCTACGCAAACGAGGCAAAAAATATCCCATTTGAAAAAATACAGGAATTGGACGAGTACAGGGAAATGCATATCCTGTATCTCTCAGATATCCACAATCTGCTCCAGAGCGGACAGCTCCCCGTGCATCAGATCGACATGCAGGACAAACAGGGATTCTGTCTGTTCTTAAAGATCGCCGATCCGGAAAAAGAGGAATATCTGCTCTCAGACGCCACGCTGGTATGCATGTATTATATCCGGGAATATTTAGACCATGGCATCTGGATCGGCCTGCCCGTTCTGGAGGATAGCATCACAGCATTTTCCATCTCCCCGCAGGGTGCACTCTGCTATAAAGGCAGATCTGTAGATGCTTTCAGGGATACCGCAAAAGAAGAGTATATCGCACAGCTCCGCGCACGCATACAGGGCGAAGCCCTGCGCGGCGCCGCAGGATCCGCTGACGGATCCCTGCCTGATCGGTCCGAGAGCCCAAAACCGTCTGATCCATACCGTGCAGCTTCCACAACAACAGCGCGGCAGTCATCTGACTGCCGCGAACAGAACGTATTGAAGTCCACCGTCAAGCGCATCATCGAGAAGCGGCTTGAAAAATACAGTGATATCCTGTTTGATGTCGACACCGACTGGCTCGAGGAGACCGTGATCGATGGCCGCCGCTGCATTGTCCTCGATCTGGACAGCATCGATGCCCAAAATGCCGGGATCCTATCGCAGATGCAGCTCTACGCCGGCGCGCGCAAATCCATCACGCGGACTGGCAGCCAGATCTTATTCATCGGGTATGATTAGGATCTGCTGCATGACGATCCTCTCTATTTATAGATCAGCGCGTACGCGTGAAATTTATCCGTCTCGATCGTGATCGTCTCCGGGTCGCTGTCCAGATCTTCATAGACGATCGGCTGGCCGCCCTTTGTGACACAGATCATCTTGTACTCCCGATCTTTTCTGTAGAGGGCTGACGGGATCCTGATGGTGAGCTTTATTTTCTGCTCTGTGCTGTAGGTTGTTTTGGAATCCGCATATATGTTGTAGGTTCTGCCGATCGTGTACTCCCCAAGGACTGCCTCAAAAGACCGGAAACACATCGGTCCCTGCACTGCATTCTCTATATCGACCGGATAGGCATTGTCTTCCGGCAGGGTACAGCGGATGGATTCCCTGCCCACACAGGCATACCGCCTGACTTCATCAGGCGTTGTCGGCTTCCATGTCCTTGCAGCTGCCTGCGCGTCTGTGTTGTCCCGGCCGGAGTCGTCTTTATCTGCATCCCTTTTATCGGATCTGCTGTCACTGGAGAGATCTCCGGGTTTCTGCCCGTTATTGTCGCCAGTGCTGCCATCATCATTATCGTCATCGTCCCCTTCACCGGGATCGGGGTTCGTGGCGGGAACATAATTGTAATGTATCGTCGCCTTCAGCACTGCCGATGCCGTGTCACCCTGCTTAGTGATGGCTTTCCACTGAGCCTCGTCGCCGGTAAAATATATATCCGTCAGAGGACAGTTCGCAAACGCGGCTGTTCCAATTGTCTTTACACTGTCCGGGATCACGACAACTGACATGCCTGAACAGGAAGCAAAAGCCCACGTTTTAATACTTTCCGCGCCCTGTGGAATCTCCACTCCGGCGAGCATCCCGCAATTCTGGAACATCCCTTCCCCGATGCAGTCTATATTTTCAGGCAACTTGACGCTCAGCAGATAGTAACATTGCGTAAAGATATTATCGCCCATCGTTACCTGCCCGCTGCCAGGAGCAAACGTCGCACTTGTCAATTTCTGGCATGCAGAAAATGCAGAGCTTCCCACCTTCCCGATACTGGCGGGCAGAGAAATGGACGTGAGGCCTGTGCAGGCATGAAAAGCGCTCTGCCCGATCGTTTCCACCCCCTCAGGGACAGTCACCGAACTGAGACTCTGACAATTTTCAAATGCACTGTCACCGATCGTTTTCACACTGGAGGGAATCTTTACAGACAGGATCCCGGTATCCTTGAAAGCACTATTGCCAATGACCTTCACGCTGGAAGGAATCTCTGCACCCAGAACCCCGCAGCCCCAAAAAGCACAGGAACCAATGCTGGTAACGCCATTCCCGATCACAACCTTACGGATTTTGCTGCCATATGCATTCCACGGCTGTTCACTGGCACTGCTGTGATCCGGCATAGCGCCGCTGCCGGAAACAGTCAGCGTGCCCGCGTTTGTCAGACTCCATGTGAGCCCTCCAAGCGATCCCTGGGCGATCTCTTTATCTGCCTCCGGATCATCCGGCGCCGTATAGTTTTCCGGGTAACGGGTGATATAATGACTGGTACTGCTCATCACCTCAGCCCTGGAGATCCCCCGTCCCCAATGAACCTTACCTCTGTGATCTCCTGCACTGATGTTCCCTTCTGCGACCACCACGCCGCTGTCACTCACTTCAAGTACGATCACAGTATGGGCGTCATTGTTTACCCGCAGGATATCTCCGGCTTTTATGTCCTCATATTCAAACCCGCCCAGTGCATACATCCTGGCAGGCAGACTGCCAAATGCCTCATCGCTGAGTATGAAAGCAAACGCTACGCACCCCACTGCAGCGATGTTCGTCCCGCCCAGAGACCCGCCCTTCCAGCGATAGTATCCTTTGGAATCGGAATACGGCTCCTCATTGGTCCAGGCGGTTCCCTCCTTATACGCATCCTGATCCTTCAACGCGATCATTGCCGCATAGGCTTCCGCCGGTGTGGGTACCGCGTTCTCACGTGCGGCTGGTCTGCCCATATACGGTTTCACAGGAACATTTTTCTGTTGCGGCGGGATTTCCTGGAGATCCGCGTCCACATCATCACTGGTTTCCAGTTCTTCTGTAGCTTCCTCCATTTCTGTTCCTTCTTCTGTTTCCTCCATGACAGCGGTATCCGTATCGTGTACCAGTTTGCCTGTGGTCTCTACTGTTTCTGTTTCGGTTTCCATGTCCACATCTTCGCTGATCTCTGTTTCAGTATCCTGTATCGCAAACGCCACCGACTGGGAAGAAATACACAGACACAGCGCTAAAACAACTGACAAAAATCGTTTTTTCACTTTTGTATCCTCCTTTTCGCCTTGACAGACAAAACATTTTATATCATTATAGCACCCCTGCGTTCAAATTTCCATCGCAAAAATACAGAAATTCTGTTTATTCCACTGACACGCTGCTGCTCACACCGTCCCTGCCGCGGCTCTTTGTGACGACGATCCTGCGTTCGATCTGCTCCTTGAGCTCGGAGACATGGGAGATCACACCGACCAGGCGGTTGCCCTCGGTCAGCTGCACCAGCGCCTTCATCGCCTGTCTGAGCGCCTCCTCGTCCAGCGAGCCAAAGCCCTCATCCACAAACATGCAGTCCACCTGGATCCCTCCGGCATAGGACTGGATCTCGTCCGACAGGCCGAGGGCAAGCGAGAGCGACGCCTCAAAGGTCTCACCGCCAGACAGTGTCTTTACACTGCGCTCAGTCGCATTGTAGTGATCGATCACGCAGAGCTCCAGCCCGGCCTTTTCCCTGCGGTTTTCGCTGTCGGTCTCACGCTTCAGCTCATACTGGCCGCCGCTCATCGTCATCAGCCGCAGGTTTGCCCGCCGCAGGATGCGGTCAAAATAGGTCATCTGGATATAAGTCTCGAGCTCCACTTTCTGCTTGCCGCTCAGTGTGCCGTTTGCCGTGTCAGAGAGCGCCTTCATCCAGATATATCTCTTTTCGACTGCCAGGATATTCTCCTGCTTTGCTGTCACCTTCTCAAAAATACCGCGGTTGGTAGAAACAGCTGTTTTCTTCTGATCGCGCTGTCCGTTCCGCTCCCTCTTGTCCTGCTGCCACTTTTCCCGCCGCGCAAGCACGTCCTCCTCCTGCATGTCCACCATATCACCTGCCGCTTCAAGCTGCTTTCGCAGGGTCTCAACCGTCGCTGAGAGACGTCCGCAGCGGTCTCTGCACGCCTCATACTGTTCCTTTGCTGTCTGGAACGCCTTTTCCAGCGCCTGTTTATGTTCGATCAGGGATTGGATCCTCTGCCCGACCGCCTCCCTGGACTCTGCTCCCAGCTGTTCCTGCAGGCTGTCGATCCCCTTTATCCCGGCGGCTTTCTTCTCAGACAGCTTTGTCAGGAAGACTTCCGCCTTCTGTATATCATGAACCACCGCTTTCATATTCTGCTCTGTCTCCGGTATCTTCTGTTCCAGAAGCTCCTTTTTCAGGAGCTTCTCCCGGTTCTGTTCCAGCTCCTCTGACAATGCGTCCAGCTGATCTTCCAGCTGCTGCGCGATGCGGATGGCCGTATCGCGCAGCAGCTCCTCTGACATCTCTGCAGTCCGTGGAGCTGTGCCGTCAGGCTGCAGCTCCTGCGCACAGAGACTCGCAAAAAGCTGCCGTGCCTTCTCGCTCCGCAGGCTTTTGATCCCTTCCAGCTCCTTCTCCAGCTGGGCTGTCACTGCAGTCTTTTCTGACAATATCTCCTGCTTCTGTATGTGCTCACGCTCGAGCTGTCTGCGGAATCCGATCGTCTTTGTCAGCGCCTGTGCACCCTCAGAAAGCCTTTTTTCATAATCATTTATGGCAGAAAGTGCAGACTGCAGCGTCTGCTGTTTTATTTTTCCAGCTTCTGCCTTCTTTGCAGATCCTGCCCCAGGCTCCCTGATCTGCCCAAGGTGCACTTCTGCTTCTTCACACAGTTTCCCGAAGCTGTCCAACTCGTTTAAGATCTGTCCTCGCAGTGTCTGATCCTGCCCGGCACATTCTGCCCGCTGTGTCATCTGTCCGCTGAGCTGTTCCTGCAGCCGCGTTCTCTCCTCCTCACAGCGCTCTGCCTCACCGCTGAGCTGTTCCTGTCGCCTTTTGTCCGCCGCTGCCTGTCTGGACCGGGTCTCACACGCCTCCAGCCTCGACCGCAGATATTCCATCATCTCCTGCGCTTCCCCGCCTACCGTGTCGGGAAGCTGCAGTTCTGAGAGCATCTGCTCCCACTGGCGGCGCTTCTCTTCCAATTTTCCCTGTGATGTGGCAAACGCCTGACTTTCCTGCTGCAGCTGTTCATCCAGCCTGCTGCGCGCCGATTCCCCTTCCTGGATCTGTCTGTCCAGCTCCTCCTTTCGGATCTGGTCCTTTTCTGCGTTTTTCACTGCCGCCGCAAGCTTTTTTCCTGCCGCTTTGAGCTGCTGTTCTCTGTCGGTAAGCTGTTCCTGCAGTTTCAAAATATCGATACCGCTGCCCCAGACACGTTCCGCCAGCTCTGATACTGCCTGCTTCTGTTTTATAATCTGTCCATTGAGATGTCCTGCCGTGACGCTGAGTCCTTCTGCCCTCTTTTCCACCTCTGTGAGCAGTGCTTTCTTCTGTTCGACCTCCGCTTTCTCCGGTGCCGCCTTGGGCATCTGCGCCAGGCTGGGATGGTGCGTATTCCCACACACAGGACAGCATGCCCCTTCTTTTAATTCGCGCGCGAGCATTCCCGCCTGCGCATCCAGAAAGCGCTGCTCTGTATCCCTGTAGTCTGCGCTGATCCGCTCCTTCTCCTCCGATGCCTGCCGGTACGCCTCCTGTGCCGCGCGCAGCTCATTTTCCTGTTTCTCCAAATGCCGGATCTCATCGGCCAGCTTTCTGCAATCCTGCTTCTGTGCCGCCAGGTCATCCTGGTCCTGCCCCAGTTTCAGCCTGCGGGTATCCGCATCCTTCACCTGCTCCCACGCATCGCGCCAGAGCGCCTGACGCTTCTGATGCTCCGCCGCCTGCTCCTGCACTTTCCGATATGCCGCGCCGCGTTCTGCCGCATCCTGCTGCAGTGCGTTCAGCTGGTCCTGCTCCTCCTCAAATACTGCGAGCTGTTTTCGTGCCTCTTCCGTCTTGCTCTGCCACTGGAACGCCATCTCTCCCGCATTTTTCAGATGCTCGAGCGCCTCTCTGCGCTGTGACTGCGCCTCACCAAGCGCTGCCGCATCCCTCTGCAGTTTCTCAATGGTATCTGCAAGCTGCCGCATCCGGTCCTGATTTTCCTCCTGCTGTGTCTGCACCGCCTGCAGAGATTTCTTCTGCTCCGCGAATCTTCCCTGCAGATCCTCTGTCTCGCCAAGCATCTCCTCCCTGTCTGACAGCTGTGCGATCTGTTCCTGCAGCTGTGCGATCCCTGCCGCAAGCTGTGCTGTCTCTTCCTGCTCTCTGCTGATGCTCTGCTCTTTCTCCTTCTGACGTGTGATCTCGCGCTCCCAGCCGCTCTGCTGCTGATGCAGACTCCCGATCTGCAGGTTTATCTTATCCTTATTGTTTTCCAGGCGCGCCTTCTCCTCTCCTGCACCAGAGAGTTTTTTCAATCCTTCAGAATCCGCCTGCAGCGATGTCTCCAACAGGCACCGGTGTTCCTCCAGTTCCTGCTTATGTATGGTCTCCTGACTGATCGTCCTTTTGATCCCGGCAAGCGCTTCCTGCTCCTGCTGCAGCCTGTCAAACAGCGCCAGATTCTCCTGCTGCTTCCTGATCCCAACCGCGAGCTGCTCGCCCTCTGCTGCATTCCGCTCCGCCTCATGGTACTGTTCGGCGATCTGCTGCATCTGCGGCTCGAGCTGTGCCAGCGCTTCCTGGTTCCTGGACAATTCTTCCTGCTGCTGCCGGATCTTATGGATATTCCCGATCAGCTGGTTTTCCTTCTCGATCTGCTGGTCCAGCGCTTCGATCTGCCCATCCAGCTCGTTCAGTGCAGCTTCATCCTCCGCACAGAGCTGCCCCAGCACCTCCAGTCCCTCACCGACCCTTCCGTCGAATCTTTCTTTGCGGAGCCTGCGCATTTTCTCCGCAGCGGGCGTGTCCTGCGCACACACGATGCTGTCCATATACTGGCTGATGCTCCGCTTCAATTCGCTGTATTCCACCCACTGCTCCCTGACTGCGTCCCTGAGTCTGCCCTGCAGTGTCTGATACAGCCCTGTCTTGAAGATCTGGCGGAAGATATTCCCCCGCTCCTCCGTTCCTGCCAGCAGAAGCTTCTGGAAATCCCCCTGCGCGATCATCGCGATCTGCGTGAACTGCTTCCTGTCCAGACCGATCAGATCTGTCACCGCCCTTGTCACCTCTTTTGATCTCGTGACCGGCGTGCGGTCATCAGGATAGACCAGTTCCGCCTCCGCCTTCTGCGTCGTGTACCCTGTCCCTCTTCCCTTGGGACGCAGATACTCAGGATTGCGTTTCACCTGGTAGCGCTTCCCCTGATGCTCAAATATAAGCAGAACATATGTCGGCACTTCCTCCTTTGCATACTTGCTGCGAAACATATCCGCCTTGCGCACATCGCCGCTCGCCTCCCCATACAGGGCAAACACGATCGCGTCAAAGATCGTCGTTTTCCCCGCGCCAGTATCCCCGGTGATCAGGTACAGCCCCTGTCCGCCAAGCCGTTCAAAATCAATCTCCGTATTTCCCGCATATGGCCCGAAAGCACTCATGATCAGCTTTACCGGTTTCATCTATGCCTCTCCTCCTTTCGTATCCCAGACACGTTAAAGCTCCTTACATTCCCCGATCAGCTGTGCGGCAAACGCTGACTGTTCACCGCTCATCGGCCGGTTATTCTGCAGCTCATAAAACTCCGCAAACAGTTCCAGTTCTGACTTCTGCCTGGTCTCCTCAGCGCACTCTATGAAACGGTTCTGTTTCGTCCGGCTGTTGTCATACTCGAGCCGCATCAGGTTCGGATAGATGATGCGCAGCTTCTGCAGGCCGTCCGGGATGTCCTCCTCGTCGGTCAGCGTGATCTGCACGTAGTCCTCCGTGTCCATATCCTGATAAAAACTGCGCGCCGTCACTTCCAGATACGTGCCGCGGATCCTGCGCATATCGTGCAGCGGTATCAAAGGCACAGTGGAGATCCCGACCTGCCCCTTCTCCCCAAGCTCCACCACCGTGACGGACTTGTGCTGCTCCGCCTCCGAAAATGAATATTTTAACGGCGTCCCGCAGTAGCGAACAGTCTCCCGCTTTAAGTGCTGCGGACTGTGGATATGGCCTAACGCCACATAGTCAAACACATCGAACACATCCGCGTCGACATTGTCCAGGCCGCCTACAGACACCTCCTCCGAATCGCACCTGCCGGCGCCTGTCACAAACTGGTGTGCGATCAGCACATTGCGCTTACGGACATCCACGCCCATGCGTTCCACAGCCAGGCGCACCGCATCCTGATAGCTCTCCGGCAATGCATTTGGATCCATGTCCGGCGCACCCTCCAGGGCATGGCGCACCACAGCAGGCTTCACAAACGGCAGCAGATAAATGCACAGCTCGCCATAGGCATCCTGCACTGAGAACACAGCCGTCTCCCCCTGATAGACAGGCGACACGAATACCCCCCTCCCACTCATGAGCTGCGCGCCAAACGCGATCCTCTCCGCAGAATCATGGTTTCCGCTGACCGCATAAACCTGTCTGCCGCGAACCGCCAGCGCTGTCAGAAACCAGTCAAACACCTGGACCGCCTCCGCGGACGGCACCGGCTTATCATAGATGTCTCCCGCGATCATCACACCGTCTGCCTGCTGGTCATCCGCGATCGCAAGGATCTGGCGCAGGATGTATTTCTGATCCTCGATCATCGAAAACTCATTCACCCGCTTGCCGATATGAAGATCCGATATATGTAGTAATCTCATGGTACTTGATCCCCTTCTTCGTTATTGTATATGACACAGACCGCGCCGGCCAGTCCCCCTCCGGAATCCGTGTCAGGAACCGGCCTGCAGCCTGTGGTTTCTCTCATATAACACTATACAGGATTTCTCCCTTTTCCACAACCTCTCACTCCCACTTAAACAGCATAAATCCTCCGATGGCGACCAGCGCGCCGATGACTTTCTGCCAGCGGAACGGTTGTTTCTCCACACCGAACAGCCCCAAAAGTTCTATCAGGTACGCGACAATCAGTTGTGCGATGACAATGAGCATCACCGCCTTGGCAGGCCCCAGTGCATCCATGCTCCTGATGACGGTCAGCGTGATAAACGCCCCGATGGCGCCGCCGAGCAGTACATATTTAGGTTCCACGGCAAGCACTTCCCGAAAAGACGTCCTGTCCACTGCCAGCCACGCCGCGATGCACACCAGAAATGCCGTGAACTGCACAAACGCATTTGCCGCCCACATGCTCGACGCCTCCGTCACCTTCGTGTTGAACACTCCCTGCACACTCATCAGCGCCCCTGATAACAGGGCAATCAAAAATCCAATCATAATCGTAAACCTCCGTTACAATTATGATTGGATTATTCAAGAAAATTATTCTATAATCTGTGAAAATTTAAGCCTCAGGCGTGACATCCAGCTCGCCAGTGCCCTCCTCATACTCCACTGCCGGCAGCAGTTCGACCTGCGGATCCTCGATGGGCTCCTCCGCCACAGCCTCCCCTGCCAGCTGCGTCCTGATCTGCTCGGAGAGCTTCCGAAGCTGCGCATTCGCATCCTCCCCGCCCCAGACCTTTGCAAAACAGATCTCAAGCTCCACCCAGAAGTTTCCAGTCTCCAGCATCTTCGGTATCGGCACGGACTCCATATAATTTTCCATAAAGGCTGCTTCGTGCTCACTTGCATAGGTATCCCGGATCACCGATGAAAGCTTGCCTGTCATATCATACAGATCGGCGTTTGCATCCCTAATCAGATATTCCATCAGACGCCCGGCCGCCTCCTTGTGCTCCGAATACCCGTTGATGACGAGCGCGTTGGTCACAGACATCCCCCTGGTCGCGAGCTCCTGATTGATGTCCGGCAGCTTCGCGATCCCGTATTCATAGCCAAACGCACCGTTCCTGGCCGCCTCGTCAAGCCTTCTGATACAGTCGCTCGTCGCGATGGTGTAGATCGTCTTCCCCTCCTGAAACTCCTGCATGATCGTGTCGTAATTCGTCTCCTTGGTATCGATGGAAAAGAACTGGTTCATCTCCTGATACACCTTCAGGCTGGACACCGATTCTGTATTGTAGATGTCGATCAGGGATTTGTCATCCCCCGCCGCCCCGCCTACCGAGATATAATTGCCTATGAAAAAATAATTATAAAAAATATCCGATACATCCCAGCGGAAGAAATACTCGACATTCTCCGGCGTCGAATACTGATCCGCATAAGTCAGGATATCCACGATCGAGGCAGGGATGAGCTGCTCTGCCTCATCTGCGATCTGCTGCAAATACGTCTTGTTGTAGAGCAGTGCGCTCGTCTCAAAATACATCGGGCAGGCCACATACTTTCCATTGTACTGCACCGCATCGCGCGCGGACTGCGGAAACAGCTGCTCCTCATAGACGGGCGCCGTGTCCGGCAGCTGCGTCGCCAGCCCTGCCAGATATGCTTTCTCGAGAGAGTCATTGCTCAGGATGTAGAGATCCGGCGTATCGATCCCGTCATCAAGACTCGCCGCATTGACCGCCTCAAGATATTCAAGCCCTGATACCAGCCTCACGACCACCCGGATATCTGTGTTCTCATAAAATTCCAACGCCTTACTGCTCAGGTAATCCGTCAGTGCATCATCTGTATACCACAGGTTGACCGTCTCCTTGCGGTTTCCGTGTTCCGAAAGCAAATCGCCTTTTTCACCGCGCTGCCGCTGATAAAAAAATACTGCCCCCGCCAAAATGGCCGCTACAGTCAGTATGATCACAGCCCATAGCAGCCTCTTTTTTATTCTACTGTATCTCATAAACTCCCTCCTGCTGCCCGTCCATGACAGTTCAGCCCTGCAGAACTGTCACTTTCATCCCCATACAGACAGCATCAACCTTCGGACAATTCACAAACTCCCATTCGCCCGCTTCCGCGGACACTCAGATCAGGCGTCCGCCGATCCCGCCTCCGCAAAGCAGGCATCAACGATCCCGATCATATCATCCACCTCTGCCTTTGACACGATCAGCGGCGGGATAAAGCGGATAATATTGGTTCCGGCATTGATCAGCAGCAGTCCCTTCTCAACCGCCCTGTTGATCACGTCGCCCACCGGTCCTTCGCACTCCAGCCCCTGCATCAGACCGACACCCCTGTGCGCCCTGATAAAATCATACTTTGCCGCCAGTGCATCCAGCTTTTCGTACAGATAAGCCCCTGTCTCATTGACATTTTTTAAGATATCCAGTTCCTCAAAAAGATCGATCACCCTGGAGACCGCCGCACACGCAAGAGGATTGCCGCCGTAAGTCGTACCGTGATCGCCGCTCGTCAGGGAGTGCTGCGCCACGCGCTCCGTCATCATGAATGCCCCGACAGGAACGCCGCAGCCGACCGCCTTGGCGCTCGTCATGATATCCGGCTTTATGCCGTATCGCTGCCACGCGTACATCGTTCCCGTCCGCCCCATGCCGCACTGGATCTCGTCGAGAATGAGCAGGATATCCCTCTCGTCGCAGAGCGCCCGCACCTGCCGCATGAATGCCTCATCCGCCGGATAGATGCCGCCCTCTCCCTGCACCGTCTCAAAGATGACCGCGCAGGTCTTGTCCGTCACCTGTGCCCTGACACTCTCAAGATCATTGAAATCCGCAAACTTAACGTTGCCGATCATCGGCTCAAACGCCTCCCTGTAATGCGGATTGCCCGTCACGGACAGCGCGCCGAAAGTCCTGCCATGAAAAGAATGGTTCATGGCAATGATCTCGTGATCCGTGTGCCCGTCCCGCAAAAATGCGTACTTCCTCGCAGCCTTCAGGGCACCCTCGACCGCCTCCGCACCGCTGTTTGTGAAAAAGACGCGGTCCATGCCGGAGATCTTCTTGAGCTTCTTCGCCGCCTCGATCGCCGGTATATTGTAATAATAGTTTGACGTGTGGATCACCTTGTCGATCTGTGCTTTGAGCGCATCATTGTATGCCTTGTTATTGTATCCGAGCGCAAACACCGCGATCCCCGCCACGAAATCAAGATATTTCTTTCCCTCGATATCGTACAGGTACATACCGTCGCCCTTATCCCACACGATCTGATAACGGTTGTACGTGTGAAGCAGCGCGGACTCTGCCTCGTCAATGTATTCTTTCATATTCATAATCTGATCTCCATCTATCCTATTCACTACTGCACCTGTTATACTTCCTTATCCATGTGCTCCAGATCCTCGTCCTTGACGATCGCCGTACCAATGCCGTTTCTGGTGAAGATCTCCAGCAGCAGGCAGTGCGGGATCCGCCCGTCAAGGATATGCACGCGGTTTACGCCGTTTTTGATCGCGCTGGTGCAGTTGCCGAGCTTCGGCAGCATGCCGCCGCCGATAAAGCCGTCCTCGATCAGCTGCTCCGCCTGCGATGCCGAGATCCTCGAGATAAAGGAAGATTTGTCATTGATATCTTTATACAGACCCTCGATATCGGTCAGAAATGCGAGCTTCTCCGCGCCCACAGCCTTTGCGATGGCGCAAGCCGCATCGTCCGCATTGATATTGTACGTCTGAAAATTGTCGTCAAGCCCGATCGGTGCGACGATCGGCAGAAAATCCTTCTCGATCAGGTCAAACAGCACCTTGGGGTTGACCTCCCGGATATCTCCCACAAAACCGATGTCCTGTCCGTCCGCGTACTTTTTATCCACTTTCAGCAGACCGCCGTCCTTCCCGCTGACGCCCACAGCCTTCACGCCGAGCTCCTGCACCATCGTCACAAGGCTTTTGTTGACCTTGTTCAGCACCATCTCCGCGATCTCCATGGTCGCATCGTCCGTGACGCGCAGACCGTTCACAAACCTTGCCTCCATGCCGACCTTTTCCACCCAGCGGCTGATCTCCTTGCCGCCGCCGTGCACGATGATCGGCTTAAATCCAACCAGTTTCAGGAGCGTCACGTCCTTGATAACGTTTTTCTGCAGCTCCTCATTGCTCATGGCGCTCCCGCCGTACTTCACGACGATATATTTCCTGTTAAATTTCTGTATGTAGGGAAGCGCCTCGATCAAGACCTCCGCCTTTGACAGAACCTTGTTCATATCCTGTTCGTTCATTTTTATTCCATATTCCTTTCTATAGGATCTGTTTTATATAATACTTTTATCCTGCTATGCCAGACTGCCAAACCTGTCGCTCAGACCATTGAACAGCCTTCTGTCTGCGTTATACCTTCTCAGTTCCTACGAACGATAATCCGCATTGATCTTCACATAGTCATACGTCAGATCGCAGCCCCACGCCGTCGCAGTCTCTGTGCCCATCTTCATGTCGACGAGCACCGTGACCTCCGGCTCCGACAATATCTTCGTCGCCTCGTCCTCGCTGTAGTCCGTCGCCGCGCCGTCTTTGTAGATCAGCATTTTTCCAGCCTTGCTCTCAAAGAAAAGCTCCACCTTCTCCGGGTCAAACTGCACACCCGAATACCCGAGCGCGCACAAAAACCTGCCAAAATTCGCATCATGACCGTAGATCGCCGCCTTGCAGAGACTCGAACCGATCACCGACTTTGCCAGGATCCTCGCTTCCTGCTTTGTCGCGGCATTGACGACCGTCGTCTCGAACAAAGCCGTCGCGCCCTCGCCGTCCCCTGCCATCTTTTTCGCAAGCCAGGTATTGACAAAATGAAGCGCCTCACAGAATCTGTCATATGCCTCGCCCTTTTCCGCGATCTCAGCGTTGCCCGCCAGACCGTTTGCCAGCACCAGACAGGTATCGTTTGTCGATGTATCGCCATCGACCGATATCATATTGAAGGAATCAACAATACTGCTGCTCAATGCCTCCTGCAGGAGCGTTTTGCTGATCGCCGCGTCCGTCGTGATGTAGGCGAGCATCGTGCACATATTCGGGTGAATCATGCCCGAACCCTTGCTCATGCCGCCGATGGTAACTGTCTTACCGTCAAGCTCGATGGTGACTGCGATCTCTTTATTAACTGTATCCGTCGTCATGATCGCCTTTGACGCGGTCGTCCCCGCCTCGAGCGAACTGTCCTTAACCGCCGCGAGCTTTCGGATCCCCTCGTTGATGCGGTCCATCGGAAGCTGCATACCGATCACACCCGTAGACCCTACCAGCACAGCATTTTCGGGAATGTTCAGCAGTCCGGACGCCGTCTGCGCCTCCTCGCGGCAGTAATCTATGCCCTGCTTTCCCGTACACGCATTCGCAATCCCCGCGTTGACCACCACCGCCTGCGCGTAAGGGCTGTTATCCACGATCTCCTTGTCCCACAGGACAGGCGCCGCTTTCACCACGTTTGTCGTGAACGTCCCCGCGGCTCTGCACGGTTCACTGCTGTAGATCAGCGCCATGTCCATCCTGTCCTTATATTTTATGTTTGCCGCTGTGCCTGCTGCCTCAAAACCCTTTGCGGCAGTCACGCCGCCCTGTATCTGTTTCATTGCTTTTTCTTCCTTTCTTATCCCTATCTATCGCACATCCCAATTTAGGTACTTTGTATCAAACTTCACAAACCTGTCTTCTTATCCTCTCTTTTTCCCAAACCTCATATGTGATACGAATGATTCAAAAACGTTAAATACACTACAAAAACACCTGTATTCTAGAGTAAAAAAATACTATATGGTCAAGAATGTCCATTTTACAATATTTTAATTTATGTAGAAGTCTATCGAAAACTATAGTTAATCAAACATCAATCTTCCCTTTCATTCCTCCCAATATTCCAAAGTTTCTTGTGTCGTTATAACAATACCAAATAAAGTTCTCGCAAAGTCTTCACGCTCATCATACATTTCCATAACATTTACAGTATTACCCTCAATATAATATAAAAAATAATTCTTATGTGAGTAAATGATATGATATTTTTCACATTTTTCCTCTACATCATATATCGTCTTTATAGGTATTCCAGTATTAGAAAATGTGAGCCTGACCTCAAAACCATTTATAACTGCCCAAAGCTGCTTCATTCCAGCCTTTTCTCCGCATAGTCCTGTCAATTTGCTTTTTAATACAGCCAATTTTTCCTGGACTACTGGCGAGTAAATAATTTCATACATATCATCTATACCCCTAAGTCTTCTCTGAGTTGTTTGGATGGAATCCCACCGTCCAGCCTCATTCGGCTTTCTGAATCCTCCAGATCAGATTTTATCCTGTCCCATGCTGCTTCTTTCTCTCTATGTCTTGAATACTCCATCACATAATCAACGTAAGCCTCAACCATATGATATTCTTCGATCGACAATGTTTCTATTTTCCGTGCAAGTTCTGCCGTAATCATATAATCTCCTTTCTTTTTAGCAAACTATATCCTGATTCCCATTCAAATGCGCAAATAAATCATCTTAATCTACATTTCCAGTTTCAATACGCTGCTGCGTCAACTATTCACACAGAGACAGCAAAATAAACACCGCTTTTCATATTAACGTTTTTTCCTCGAAAAGTACTCCTGTGTCAGTCTTCAAATAGGGGCATCAACATCCGAAGCCCTGATCACCACATCTGCCTGCAGTCCTCACTTGTTAAACGCCTCTATATTTTCACTGTTGAGCACAAAATCATAATAGTTCAGATCCTCGCGCTGTTTCCAGCCGACACTGTGCCAGAACGCGTTCCCGATATCATTTTTTGTAAATGCGATCAGGCTCACTTTGTTGATCTTCTCCGCTTTGAGCGCGTCCATGCAGAAGACGACCATCGCCTTGCCGATGCCGCGCCTGCGGTATTCCGGGTTCACGCATACATGGTACAGACAGCCGCGCCTGCCGTCATGCCCGCACAGGATCGCGCCCACAACCTTCCCATCCTCGACCGCGACCACGCTCGTCGTCGGGTTCCGCCGCAGAAAACGCGCGACACCTTCCCGCGAATCGTCAATGCTCCTGATGGCAAATCCTTTGATCGTCATCCACAGCGCACGCACCTGGTCATAGTCCTCAATCGTCATCAATCTCACCATATCGAAATGCCATCCTCTCCTAAAAGACCTCCTACCATAATAATTTATTATAGGA
>VSNO01000219.1 GCA_009774375.1 Lachnospiraceae bacterium | reverse complement strand
ATTCGAACCCACGCGCCCTTGCGGACAAACGGTTTTCAAGACCGCCTCGTTATGACCACTTCGATACCTCTCCATATTTTGCTCTCCACATCGCCTTCATTTGCAATGCAGAAATTATTTTAACAAGCCTTTGCATTTTTGTCAAGAGTTTTTTAGATCTTTTTAATATTTTTTAACTGATCTTTTATCTGATTATTTCTTTTTGTGCCGCTTACCTTAGCGACGTGTTTTATCTTATCATGCCCTAATCTGGTTGTCAACTACTTTTTTACATTTTTTACAATTATTTTAATGTAATCGTTTCTCAAGTTCATTTCTTCCAGTCTGATATGGCAGACTGGCTTCCCGATACAGGGCATTGTAGAAGTCCACGGCACTTTGCTGCCTTTCTTTTGCGATCTTTGCCGCCTTTTCCGTATAGAAACCAGAATACAGTTTTTCCAATTTATACTTATACTCCTGAAAAAACGAAGGCTTTGTGTCATTCTCCCCTGTCAGGACTTCTCCCTGGGCTGACACAGAATACAACGGCTCAGCGACAGCACCTTTGTACACCAGGGTTCTCGCGATCCCAATCGCACCTGCAACGTCTAATTTGTCCGCATCAAACAGGATCCGGGCTTCCAGGCCCTGCGGCCTGTCATCTCTTCTATATCTATGTGTTCTGATGCACTGCTTCACCTGCTCCGCATAACCAGACGCGAATCCATGTCCTTTCAGAAAACGATATGCCTTCTCACTGCCCACTCTGGCATGACACAGAGCCGGGTTTTCAAACTGCTCTTTCCGTCCGATATCATGCAGCAGACAGGCTGCTATCAAAATATCATAATCTACATTTATTTCTGTGTTTGCGATCTCCAATGCATTGTACAGAACACGGTAAATGTGTTCCTTATCGTGTGCGCTGTCTCCCATGCAGGAAAGCATATAGTCTTCCATCAATCTATAGTCAGCTCTGTTCATACAAGTGCCTCCGCGATCTTCAGATCCTCCGGTGTCGTGATCTTGATGTTCTGATAAGAACCCTGCACCAGCTTAACAGGAACATTCATAAACGTCTCGACCAACATCGCATCATCCGTGACCGTCACACCCTGTTCAGACAATCTGTTCTCCTGTGCGAGCAGCTTTTCATACGCGGCTGCGATCAGCGGCTTCTCGAAAACCTGCGGTGTCTGGATCTGCCATATGCGGGAACGGTCAGGCGTGCTCTCCACATATCCTTTCTCATCCGCTATCTTGATGGTATCCTTTACAGGCATGCCGACTACACATGCTCTGGATCGCTTTACCTCCTCAAAAGCCCGATCGATGACCGCATCATCAATAAAGGGGCGTGCGCCATCATGGATAAAAATATAGCCGCATTCCCAATGGATGCTCCTGATCCCGCATGCAACAGAATGGTACCGCTCTTTTCCACCGCAGATCACTGCCCGGATCTTGCGAAAGCCATATTTGTCGAGAATCTCTCCCTGACAGTACTCCTCCTCACCTTTTCCGACCACCAGCACAATATCATCTATGATGCTGTCCTCAAAAGCTTTCAGCGAATAATACAAAACGGGCTTGTCCCCGATGAGCAGATACTGCTTATGGACACTGCTCTGCATCCTTTTCCCCTGCCCTGCTGCCAGCACGACCGCTGTCGTCCTGATCTCATTCATGCCGCCCATCTACCTCTCTCCCAATCTGAGATTCGGAACCGCATTCAGATCATATCCGCTCCTCATCCCTTTGATATATTCATAATATCCTGCCACACCGATCATGGCTGCATTGTCTGTACAGAAAATCGGCGAGGGATGATAAAATTCAATGTTCTGTTTCCTGCACTCCGCCTCGAACGCTGCCCGCAGCGATGAGTTTGACGCAACCCCGCCCGCGATGGCAAATCTGTCAAATCCGTACGCCTTCACCGCATTCAGCGAATGCTCTACAAGGACATCAACCACTGCCTTCTGAAAAGAAGCTGCGACATCCGCTCTGTTGATCCCGACTCCTTTCATCTCGCAGGAATTAAGGTAATTTAACACCGCCGATTTCAGACCACTGAAACTAAAATCATAGTTCGATCCGTCCACTTTTGCCCTCGGAAACTGTATTGCTCCGGGGTTTCCCTCCCTGGCTATCCTGTCAATCTTGGGACCGCCCGGATATCCGAGACCTATGGCACGTGCCACTTTGTCAAAAGCCTCTCCCGCTGCATCATCCCTGGTATGACCCAGGATCTCATAGACGCCATACTCTTTGACAACCACAAGATGCGTATGGCCGCCGGATACGACAAGGCATACAAAAGGAGGCTCCAGTTCCTTATTTTCAATAAAATTGGCACTGATATGCCCCTCAATGTGGTGCACGCCGACCAATGGTTTCTCTGTGGCAAAACAGATCGCCTTCGCCGCGGAAACGCCGACGAGAAGCGCTCCGACAAGCCCGGGGCCATAGGTCACTGCGATCGCCGTGATTTCATCCAGTGTCACATCCGCCTCCCGCAGCGCTTCCTCTATGACCTGATTGATCTTCTCTATATGTTTTCTTGAAGCGATCTCCGGTACCACACCACCATATAAGGTATGCAATTCTATCTGTGACGAAATGATGTTGGACAAGACCTCCCGTCCATTTTTCACAACTGACGCCGCTGTCTCATCACAGGAGCTTTCGATCGCCAATATGAGTATATCTTCCTTTGTTTCCATGATCAGACCATACCTTCTTCCACCAAACAATTTATTCCGGGTCGACAAGATCAAATCCAAGGATTTTCCAGCGGCCTGTCTCGGTCTCTCTTCTCAGTATAAACACCTGCTTTGAGGATACATAATTCGCCCCGGACTTTACAGAATAAGTGCAGTACATCCGTGCGCACTTGCGTCCGTCCTCTGTGAACTCCTCCACATCCGTGCTTTTTGAAACCGTATAGCTCATGATCGTATAACCGTTTTCCTCAAACTCTTTGACTTCATTCTTTAGATCCATGATATACTGATCTCTTGGATTGTTTTCGGCAAGCTCTGTGTCAAACAATGCCAACAGCTTATCCGCCATCTGCTCAAGCTGACTTTCTGTATATTCTTCATTGTACAGACATTTTGTGATATCGCTGTAATACTTCAGCACTTCCCTGGGTGTCGGAGGGTAATCGTCGTCCAGATTTTTCAGCAGCACATCCTGAACCGCCGTGACAACCGTCTCTTCCTCCTTGCCATTATAGTTTGACAGATAAAAATAGTACCCCCCGACCAGCGCCACCAGAATGACGACGATGATCGCTTTTTTTGCCTTCCCCATTTTCATTTCCCCCTTTCATTATTCTCATCCTCAAACAAGAGTTCCTCGCTCCATCCATCCTTCGCGATGTAGGTCTGCGGGAAGACCGCCTGCACTTCCTTTTTGTATTCTTCCGGCCTTGTCAATGATGGCGAATAGTGTGTCAGCCACATTTTGGCGACGTTTGCTGCCTTTGCCATCGCTGCCGCCTCGTAAAATGTCATGTGCCTGTATTCTTTTGCCTTCTCTTTTTTGTCCGGCTCTCCGTACATACCCTCACATATAAATAAATCGGCATCTTTTGCGTTTTTGATAATACCTTCTGTAGGCCTTGAATCCGTACAGTACGTCACTTTGAGCCCTTTCCTGGGCGCGCCCATGACCATGTCGGGCGTGTACGTTTTCCCTTCAAGTGCGATCGTCTCCCCTTTTTGGAGTCTGCCCCAGTACTTTCGGTCCAGCCCCAGCGTCAATGCCCTCTCCAGCTGAAATCTTCCCCTGCGCTCGACCACAATACTGTATCCGTAACAGACCACATTGTGATTGACGCGAAATGCCTCGATGCGGAAGCCGTCAAATGAAAAATGCTGCTCTGTTTCTGTCAGTTCCATGTACCTGATCTCAAACGGAAGCTCTGGAGCCACCACACGCAGAGCGTTAACGACTCTCGAAAGCCCTTTGGGGCCGATCATCAACAGCGGTGTCGTCTTTTCCGCATTTCCCATGGTGAGCAGCATTCCGGGCAGCCCGGATATGTGGTCAGCATGATAGTGGGTAAAGCACATAATGTCGATCGGCTTGGGGCTCCATCCCTTCTCCTTCATGGCAATCTGGGTACCTTCTCCGCAGTCGATGAGGATACTGGTACCATTGTACCGCGCCATGAGCGAAGTGAGCCATCTGTATGGCAACGGCATCATACCCCCGGTTCCCAACAAACAAATATCTAATATAGTAATCGCCTCCTCATAAGAATGTAGTTCCTTCACGCTCTCCACATAATGACAGCATCATCTTCTGGCTTTTGATAAAAACCAGGGCGCACTCCTCTGGAGACAAATCCGTTCTTCTCGTAAAGTCTGCGCGCCGGAATGTTTCTGCTTCGCACTTCAAGGGTATACGCCGTGATGCCGTACCGCTCCTCCCCCAGTCTTAGAAGCGCTGACAGCACTGACGCCGCGATCCCGTTATTTCTGTACCGTTCATAAACTGCCACATTGGATATATCGCCCTCTCCGGCGATATGCGTGAGCATGCATCCTCCTAAAATGCGGTCAGGCGTGTCTGCTGTGACGCTGTCC
The DNA here is from genome assembly GCA_009774375.1 of Lachnospiraceae bacterium. Classification (GTDB taxonomy): domain Bacteria; phylum Bacillota; class Clostridia; order Lachnospirales; family Lachnospiraceae; genus COE1. The sequence goes on along the minus strand of VSNO01000219.1, from coordinate 1,383 downwards.
GCCTCCGCCACCAGATAACACCTGTCCGGATTGGTGAGCACTTCCTCAAAATCCCTGTATTTCCACGGCAAAGAAAAGCAGGCCGCCTCCAGCGCTGTCACTTCCTCCAGGTCTTCCCGCCGCATTTCCCGTATATGGTATCTGAATGACTTCATCGCCGCCATATCCACTCATTCCCCTTTTGCCGCACGCTCCCGCTCCGCCTGCGAGAGGCGCAGATATTCAGGCGCATGTTCCGCCGCCGTCTCTATGATCCCTTTCTGATATAAGAGCAAACCAAGCGCCGCCACGCAGGCAGCCCTCTGCCGGTTGCAGCACGCCGGCGCAAAACTGTACCTGACCCGGATCAGTTCTGCTATTCTGTCTCTGTATATGGATACGCCGTCTCCCAAAAACAATACTTCCGTATCTGTCCCGCATTCATTGATCTTCGCGACGATCTGAGCAATATCGACAACACACTGTTTTTCTATGACGGCCATGTCATATCCCGCGCCGGGATCTGTCCCTTTGCGAAATGCGTACAGCCCAGTATACACCTGATCCCTGCGCGCGTCCATGATCGGGCAGACCAAATGTCCGCTGCCATAGAGATTGTAAGCCAGCGCATCCACTGTCGGCACCGGTATGATCGGAACATCGAGCGCAAACCCCAGACCTTTTGCCGTCGCCGATCCGATCCGGAGTCCGGTAAAGGAACCCGGTCCTGCCGCGACCGCGACCGCGTCAATAGTATGCAGATCCAGCTCCGTCATGCGCTTTAACTCATCCAGCATAGGGAGCAGTGTCTGCGAATGCGTTTTTTTGTAATTCACCGTGTACTCTGCTATGGTAACATCATCCTCCACGATCGCCGCCGAGGCCACGAGGCCGGAACTGTCTAATGCAAGAATCTTCATATCATTTCACCTTCATTCATCGCTGTCTGTCTATCGTTATTTTCCGGTAATCAAAACCTTTTTCCAAATCCTTCTCAATGGTTATGTCTATGGCACACGCCGGGATCAATTCCCTGACCAGTTCTGCCCATTCGATCATACAGACCCCATTTCCATAAAAACAGTCCTCATAACCGATTTCATCCATCTCTTCTATATCACCGATGCGATAAACATCAAAATGATAAAACGGCAGTCTTCCATTCTCATAGATCTGTACGATCGTAAACGTAGGACTGTTCACATGCTCCGTTATGCCAAGTCCGGCTGCGACACCCTGCGTAAACACAGTCTTGCCTGCACCCAGCCCACCGTTCAGCGTGTAGATCTCTCCCGGCTTCGCAGAGCGTCCAAGCTCTCTGCCCACGGCAAAAGTCTCCTCCGGACTGTATGTCTCTATACACCTGTCTCGTATACAAATCTCCGAGCCCACGAGACGCCTGAG
>VSNO01000218.1 GCA_009774375.1 Lachnospiraceae bacterium | reverse complement strand
CATTATGTTATTATTATCAGAGAAAAATACACAAAGGCGTATTTTATATGAAAGTAAAGTTTACTGCCGAGATAATAGATGACAATGGAAATGTGGTTGGAAAACGTACCAGCGAAGAAGAAGGAATACCTTCCATGGAAAAATTTGACCTCTCTACCCGAGACGGGTTTTTAAGGGATTTTGATCTGCTGGAAAAGGCTGTGCTCAAGGCAAGGAACCAGATCGGGGCAGACATTACAGACGAGCTCCTTGATGCCACACTAAAAAAACTGCATATCATGCAGCAGAATACGAAAAACAGCAGTAGAATCCGAACTCGGCCGTATCCCCGTCAGTGTCGTGGAGGGCCTGGCACAGTCCATACAGCCAAAGGAAAGGCTTTATAGCAATAGCTATCTGGACCTGTCATGTAAACTCTGTACAAAACTCAGTTACAGGAATGCAGCAGAAATACTCAATCTTTTCCAGCACCGCGATGCCGGCCAGACAATGAAACTGCGTACCCTTTCCGACTGTATGGAACGAGTGGAGAGCCAGATATCAGACGAACTGGAAAAGACAACAGGAAGAGTCCTGAAAATGTACGGACTGGATGCCCAGACAGGCCTGCCTGCGGAGGGGGTCTGTCTTTCCCCGAACATTACGGATCCCGTTATTCCGGAAAGGACAGAGGCTGAAGTCCAGGCAGTCAGCAGCGTCATCGATGCGGCCAATACGATGCGTGATGAAAAAATACCATTCGCAGCTGCGGAACTGGATATAGAGCCGCCGTTGTCAGAATGTGTGTATGTATCAATAGACGATGCCGGGGTGAATCACCAGAAGGATTCCCGGGATTTGGATGCTGCAAAAGGGGCAAAATATGTAGAAAACACAGTGGTCCATATCCAGAAAGGACAGGAATCATATGTCCTGACAGCATGTGGAATGAAAAAACAATGCACTGCGTGCTGGCTTTTCATATTTTTAACGGCCTGCTAAAAAACAGGCTTGTATTCTTTACGGATGGCGCAGGAAATATAAAAAGCAGCACAGAGGAAATATTCACATTCCATCCATATACAGTAATTATTGACTGGTATCACTTAAAGAAAAAATGCCAGGAGCTGCTGAGCATGGCGTTAAAGGGAAAGGATGCCCGAAACAGGACACTCGAAAAGCTGCTGCGCATTCTGTGGGCCGGAGATGTAAAGGGTGCAGTAAGTTATTTGGAAGGACTGCCATCACCCATCATAAAGAATCCCAAATGGCTTGAAGAACAGATAAACTATCTGAAACGGAAGGAATACAGTATAGCCTGTTATGCGGTGAGGGCAGGGCTCGGACTAAGCAATTCCAGCAATCCTGTAGAAAAAGCGAATGACATACTGGTTGCCCAGAGGCAGAAACACAACGGAATGTCATGGTCAGAAGATGGAAGCAGCGCCCTTGCTGCTATTGAAATGGTTTATCAAAATGGATATGAAGATACATGGTTCAACCGCACAGGTGGGATTTTTTGTCCTTATAGAAAGCAAGACTCCCCTGATTCCCCAGTGTCACATTGACCAGTTTCACATTTGAACGTTCTTTGATGACACGCACACCCTCATCATAATCGTCCATTCCCGTCAGCCACTTTATCTCATTATCCGCAATTTTGAGGACATCACACTGCTCAATCCCATACCAGATTGCTTTTTGGGACTGTTTCTCACTCTCCCATAAAGGCTCCCTCAGATTAGGGTCAAAGGATATCAGCTTTCCCATACGCTTTGCATAGGCAACAGCTTCTTTGGTCGCTGCCGCAGCCGGTTCGTCCGTAAGGGAAAGAGAACCAAAGTGAAATATCCTGCATTCATCAATCAGCTTTTTGTTGACTTCACTTTCTGTCAGCATAATATCAGCACCCTGTTTCCTGTAAAATGAGAAATCCCTGTCGCCGTCTGCCAGCGTATGAACCAGTGCCAGCGTGGTATTCACCTTTTTATCATAAAGCAGCCCTTCATCAACAATTCCGGTTTCCCTGATTGTCTGCCTCAACATCCGCCCAAAAGAGTCATCGCCCACCTTACCGATAAAAGCAGTCTGATAACCCAGACGCGCCAGCATTGCCGGCACGTTACACGGCGCTCCGCCCGGATTTGCTTCAAACAGCGGATTGCCGTTGACACTGCTGCCATTTTGGATAAAATAAAATCAATCAGCAGTTCCCCCAATGCAACAACATCATACATTTGTGCCACACTCCTTCCTCTCTTTAATTTCCTGTACAATCTTGTTATAGGCTTTTTTATTCAGGCGGTAAAAATATAAGACTGCTGCTGTTATAATCCACAACACACCGGGAACTGTTGTAAACGAATGCTTGATCACGGACAGCACCGCCGGATTTTGCTGCTGGTTTGCAATATATCCGAGACTGCCTAAGACACCTGCCAGAGCAGAAGTTCCAATCGCCATTCCGATTTTATTGCCCAGTGAGATAAATGCATACTGAAAACCGTCATTGCGCAGACCTGTTTTCCATTCCCCATATTCCACACAGTCCGGCACGATCGCATAGATCGCCGTGTTAAACCCTGAGAAAAAGAACTGTGCCAGACACGAAAACAGGTAAAAAGGAACCGGCGACTGTCCGGCTGTGAAAAAATACATGCAGAACATACTAATCCCTGTCATCAGCGCAAAGATGGAAGCGGATCGTCCCTTGTTGTTTGTCAGCCGAAATACCACCGGAAAGCAGGCTGCGCCAATAATGGAAGGAATGATGATAAAAAGCGAATATGTACTGAACAATGCCTGGTTCCCCTCCACATAAGTGAAATAGTACAATGCATCTGCGTTCCTTCCATAAAGTGTGATCCCAAACAGAAACTGTCCTGCAACCGCAATCATGTAAGGTCTGTTTTTGGCAACAGAAGTCAGTTGTACCTTCAACGATGTCTTTTCTTTCTCAGGCACTTCCACAACTTCCTTTGTTTTAGCAAAGCAGAAGATGTGACAGGCTGCAAAAATGCACCCGTATATGACAGCAATCAAAAGATAACCTCTCCTGTCATTTCCTCTGCCAAGCGCTGCAATCAATGGAACCGTTATAATATTGATAATCCCGATTGCAATCATCGCACTGACCGAACGGAACGTGTTGATCTTTGCCCGTTCCTCTATATTCTGCGTCATTGCGCCGCACAATGTTCCATAAGGGATATTGACACAGGTATAGCCCAGCACCAGAATGCAGTAAGTTACTGCCATATAAACAATCTTTGCCGCAGGCGACCAGTCAGGGTGTGCCCAAAAAGTCAGCATCAGCACCAACGCAGTCAGAGGAGCCGCAATCAGAAGCCACGGACGGTATCTCCCCCATCTTGTATGCGTCTTGTCACTCAGCCCCCCGATTACCGGATCATTGATTGCGTCCCAAAAACGCGAGAACAGCATCAATCCTGCGACAGCACCCATTCCGATTCCAAAAACATCCGTATAAAATATCATCAGGAAATTCCCGACAAACATCCAGCTAAAGTTGCATCCCACATCACCCATGCCGTAGGCAATCTTGCTGATCAATGGCACTCTGACATCTGTATTTTTCTGTTCCATTGTGATCCTCCTCTCTACAGATATTGACTAAATTCAATTTTCTCTTTATTGGGTCCTACAATTGTGAAAAACCTTACACCGTTTTCCCAAAAGGGAAGGAATTGAATCTCTGCATCTAACGTACAAAATCCTTTTTCCTTCGCTGTCTGGAAAACTTCCTCAATGTCTGTAACATTCAATGCGACATGATCCAATGCACCGTTGGAAAAAGCCGCCTGCCCGTTTTCATATGTTTCAATCGTAATATCACCCAGCCTTAAAAATGCAACTTTCTCGCCCGCCGCTTCGTTCACTGTCCGAAATGCTGTATGAAAACCAAGTGCTTCATAAAAGGCAGTTGTTGCTTCCAAATCATTTGCAGGAATCCCGATATGCTGCAATCCCGTAATCCATTTTTGAAAATTATTTTCCATATAAACGCTCCATTCCCGCCATTTGCAAACCAACGTATCGTTCAGACATGTTTTGGAGAAAATCCCCGAAAACAGTTTTCATATGCTGTTTTCGGGGACTGTACTTTTGTCTGAACTGTACAGTTTTCTAATCTGCAATGCGTATCACTGCTTTTACAATATCCGCCTTATTGTTTACACTGTAATCCATAGCCTTCTGTGCCTCGTCAAGACTGAACACGTCGGTCACAATGCCTTTCAAGTTCACTTTTCCTGCCGCGACTGCCTCGATCGCCATCGGATAAATGTGGCGGTAGCGGAATACGGTCTTGAATGTCAGCTCCTTATCCAGTGCAAGGCTCATAGGCAGTGTCATTTCCCCACTCTTGCTATAGCCTACCAGCACGATTGTCGCACCTTTCTTTGTCATATGGATTGTCTGAACCGTTGTGACCTGTGTACCCGCAGTTTCTACTGCAAGGTCACATCCCCTGCCATCTGTCAGCTTTCTCACTTCCTCCACAGCATCTGTCTCACCTGCATTGATCACACCGTCTGCTCCAAGCTCCATTGCTTTCTGAAGGCGCTTTTCCATGATATCCACCACATACACCTTTGACACGCCCATTGCCTTCAATGCCATCATTGTCACCAGGCCGATACAGCCTGCGCCCATGACAACCGCTGTCTGTCCTGCCCTTGCACCGCCCTGCATTGCGGCATGGAAGCCCACTGCCAGCGGCTCAATCAGGGCGCCTTCCATCGTGCTGACATTGTCCGGCAGCTTGAAGCAGAGGTCTGCCTCATGTGCCACATATTCCTGAAACACACCGTCTACAGGCGGTGTTGCGAAAAATACAACATCCGGACAGAGATTGTAATTTCCTGTCTTGCAGAACTCACAGTGTCCGCAGGTCTTTCCCGGTTCCAGCGCAACCCTGTCACCGACTTTCAGGTGCTTTACCTCCTTTCCAACCTCCACGACGGTTCCTCCCGGCTCATGTCCAAGCACGAACGGCGGCTCCACGACATAATCCCCGATTGCCCCTGTCTCGTAATAATGCAGGTCACTTCCGCAGATACCTACATACTCCAGCTTTACGAGCACCTCATTGTCTTTTACTTTCGGGATATCCCTCTCCTCAAATCCCATCTTGCCAATTCCTAACATGACTGCTGTTTTCATCTTTCCTTCCATGATAATGTCCTCCTATTTTCTATATATTTTTGTTTTCCTGTTTCTTCTTTTCATATTTCTTTATTGATATTCCGCATCAGGAAATCTTTTTCTTTTTCCTTGTCATCTGTGCCGCAGCAACAATCGGAAGCCAGCGGTTTACATACTGTCTCGCGGTGTCACTCTTTTCACAGAACAGCTTCATATATAATTCTGCTTTCTTCTCATCCTCCAGCGCAAACAGCAGATATGCCATCGCTGCGTCCGCAGACGCATTTCCCTGTGCTGCGTGCGCCCAGTCAATAATCCAAAGCCGTTTATGGTCATCCATGATGACATTGCCTGGATGAAAGTCTCCGTGGCATAGCTTTGTATGCCTGGGCATACTTTCGAGACGGGTAGCCAGTTCGTACCGGGCTGTCGCGTCCAGGTTTTTCAGGCTGTTAATCTGATCCGTTAGCTTATGGCGCAGACGCTTCATTGCAGCAACCTTTTGTCCGTGAATGGACAACTGCAGGTCAACAAACATATCCATGTAAATCTCTGCCTTTTCAGGCTCTTCCTGCATCAGCTGCTCTAATGTTTTTCCTTCTATTTTTTCACGGATCAGGCACCAGCCCTCCTCTGTACGGGATACCTCAAGTAAAGCAGGAACATTCAATCTGTGTTTTCTTCCACCAGCGCTTCATTGCGGGCTTCGTTCAGCACATCCGCTTTGGAGTAGCGCTCATCAAATACCTTGATAATCTTATCCCCGGCCAACTTTGCCCTGATCAGCCACTGCTTCCATTGTTTTTGGTTTCATTGTTTGCCCTCCATATATTTTGTACTTTAATTATTACTTTATTAAATAGTTTTATTATGTATTTGATTTTATAT
>VSNO01000217.1 GCA_009774375.1 Lachnospiraceae bacterium | reverse complement strand
AGAGAAAACTGTTAGAAATATTTAATCATTTTTAGAACTATTATATTGTCTTTTTATATTTATTTTATATATGACAAAATATGCGCTTGCGCCGCTCGCTGGATTTTCACGGTCACGATTTTCATAAAGCATGGCATCATAAGACAGATTTACGATCACCGTATCCTTACGAATCCGCTGCTGCCAATTATATTATATCGATAATCCGGAGAAAGTGTTAGAAACATTTAATCATTTATAGAACAAATATACTCTATTCAAAACTTCGCTGCCAGATAAAATCAATTTATAAGGCGATATTGAAAAAAATAACAATTATGGTACAATGAAATCAGCTGAAAAACGAAGGAGGAGACATTATGACCAGAAAACGTTCAAGAATCATCGCAGTCATCATGCTGATCACTGCTGCTGTATTTATTGTTATTGCTCTGAATAACCCGCAGGCAGTTTTTCCGTGGAGCAACACGATTACCTATAGTCTCTATGGGATATATGCCGTTGTGATGACAGTGATGTTTATTGCCCCGTTCAGGAGAAACAGGTAATGGATTTAGAATTGTTGAAAAAACTTCTGCACAATCTCCTGAATACAGAGGTCATGATATATGACAATGATGTCAGGCCGCTCGCCGCTTTTGAGGACACTTACTGCTTCCAGAAGGCGCTGCAGCCGATGTTCACTGCCAACTCCCTCTCCTATTTGCTCAATTCCATGAATGACACAACCTTTTATGAACTTGTCGACAAGCTCAACGTGTGCCTGTTTTTCTTCCGGTTTGACCAAAAAGTTTTCCTGATCGGTCCTTATGTCAGAACAGAATATTCCGATGAAAAGATGCAGGGTATCCTGATCAAAAATAAAATGCCGGCATCCTATGCCACTTCCCTCCGATTGTACTATACCGCTCTGCCGCTGCTTGCCAGCTGTCAGATCCAGCGCACAGTCTCCGCATGTGTCATGTCCTTTGATCCTCTTTTTCCCGAATACTCCTATCGAAGACTCCTGGGATTTCAGGAGGAACCGGGAGAACCGAAGACATACCAGCAGGATTCCATTGATTACAGCAGGATCTATCAGCGCTACCATGCCGAAAACCGCCTGTTGAAGCTGATCGAGAAAGGGGAAGTTGAGAGCATCATCCAGGCTTACGAGGACATGCAGGAAGAATCGGCTTCCCTGATCGATCTCTTTCTCAGTCCTGTCTACCAGAGTCCCATTTCCATCCTGCGCGCCCTGGCGCGGAAGGCGGCAGAGCGGAGCGGACTGTCCATCATCACGATCGACCAGATCACCCAGAAATCCGTGCAGCGCCTCTCCGGCACTGACAATGTCAGGAAGCAGACGCAGTATTGCTACGAAATGTTAATCGAACTGACAACCGCGGTGCGCGACCATCTGGTAAATACCCGTGGTTACTCTTCTGCAATTGTTAAGGTTGTGGAATATCTTTCCCTGAATTACACACAGAATATCAGTATGGATGCACTGTGCCAGTTATCGGATTACTCATCCTCCCACCTCGCCAAAATCTTCAAGCAGGAAACCGGACGCACCATGACACAGTATATCGCGGACTTAAGATGCCGGCAGGCTGCTGAAATGCTCCGGGAGACAAACCTGCCCATCCAGGAGATCAGCAGCTACGTCGGCTATACAGATAATAATTATTTTGTGAAAGTATTTCAAAAGGTGATGGGGAATACTCCCTCGGAGTATAGGACATCCGCTATGCAATAAATACATAAACCGACTTTTTATATAATGATACAGACCATTCCCCCGTTGGAGTCATTGACGATCTTCTGCATGGTATCCTGCAATTTGATCTGGCTCTCCTCCCCGATCATGGAGACTTTGCTCGTAATGCCGTCGTTGACCAGCTGCTCCACCGTCTTGCCGAAAATGTTCGTCTCCCAGATGCCCTCCTTGGAGGTCTCCGCATCCGAGATGTATCCGATCAGATCCTGCGCCTGCTGCTGCGTGCCGACGATCGGTGCGATCTCCGTCTCTATGTTTGCCTTGATCATGTGGATCGACGGACTCTGCGCCTTAATCTTCACGCCGTATTTATTGCCGTGCTTGATCAGTGTCGGATTATCCAGCATGATCTCATCGCGCTCCGGCGTGACGACGCCGTATCCCTTTTGGCGGACACTCTCGAGCGCATTGAGCACCTTCTTGTACTCCCGTTTCATGTCAGCCAGGCTTGACAGGAGCTGCATCAGCTGATACTCTCCCGATATGTTTTCCCCTGTCATGGAGCTCAGCAGCTCATAATAATACTTTGTGTCCCCTTCGAGCAGAAAGGAAGCGGAGCCGTCTGCAATGTTCACTTTGTCGTATTTGCAGCGCCTGATGTACTCGCTGTCCTTCTCCAGCAGCTGGCTGAAATCCTTCTCCACCAGGTCGCGCACAGTCCTGACCTTATCCATGATGACATGCAGCTTCTCGATCACTTCTTTTTTCATGGGATTGTCGATCTCCATGATATCCATCCACTTCGGCGTGTAGAACTCGATCACTGACACTGGAAATTCATACATGACCTGCTCCAGTATCATCGTGATATCGTCGCGCCTAAGCTGTTCGATATTGACAGGGATCGCCTTGACTTCGTGTTTCTTTTCCAGCTCGGCGGCGATATTTTTTGCCTCGTCGGAATATGGCCTGGTCGTGTTGACAAGCACCACAAACGGCTTTCCGAGTTCCTTGAGTTCTGATATGGTCTGCTCCTCCGCAGGCTTGTAGGCATTCCGCGGTATCTCGCCAAAGCTCCCGTCGGTGGTGACGACGATACCGATCGTGGAGTGATCCTGGATCACTTTTCGCGTTCCGATCTCCGCCGCCTGCGTGAACGGGATCTCCTCCCTGGACCATGGCGTCTTTACCATGCGCTCCACGTCCTCCTCCATATGCCCTGCGGCGCCGTCGACCATATAGCCGACACAGTCGATCAGCCGCACCTTGACGTTGATGCCGTCGCTGATCTCGATCTGAGCCGCCTCCTTCGGGATAAATTTGGGCTCTGTCGTCGTGATCGTGCGCCCGCCGCTGCTCTGCGGCAGTTCATCCTGCGTGCGAGTCCTCTCATGTTCATTCTCGATCTGCGGCAGCACCATCAGATCCATAAAACGTTTTATAAAAGTGGATTTTCCTGTCCTGACAGGCCCCACCACTCCCACATAGATCTCTCCGCCAGTGCGCTGGCTGATATCCCTGTATAGATTAAATTCCTGATTCGCATCAAGCTGGCTCATTGTATTCCCCTTTCCTGTTATTTGATGATAAACATTGTCTAATTTTATCAGCAAGATCTTATAACTGATCATCTGTTTAAACCTATGCGTTCCAACACAAAAAAAGAACCATAATTGTCCGATTTTTCGGTTATGATCCTTTTTGTACCCTGTCAGATCCTGATAAAATGAGGATAAACAGCGACTATTTAACTGATCGGCATTAAGCTTTGCGCCCCCTGCTTCTGCTGCCTGTTTTACGTACCGCGCCCGCCGCCTGTGTGCTGCCCGCCTTGCCCGTTTTGTGTGTACTGCCCGCTTTCCGCGTTGCAAGCGCCTTTTTCTTTTTCTCACGCGCTGCCTGCTTTGCGGCATCTGCGGCGCGCTTGCGGTCACGCGCATCCACCGCCTCTTTATTATATATGTCCAGCAGCTCTGTTTCTGTGAGACGCACATAATTGGGATATGCCGTGTACTTCATGTGACACTTGTTGCACTCATACGTATTGAGTGTATCGCCGTTTTCCATATTTACCTGGAGCGTCAGACCATATTTGACCGTCCCCTCACAGCCCTCCCTGACACATTTGTTGATCCGCTTATCATAGACGTAAAATACATCGCCCTCCCGCAGATGAACCTTTCTCTCAGGTGCTTTCTTTTCCATATCTTCTCCCTCGTACTCAATTCCCTTTTACCCAAAAATACCCTATCCACTCTGACGTACCTGATCCGGACAGTTCCTCATCTGTTTGCCATCAGCCTGACCATCGCTTCATTTAACCCTTTCACTGTGAGCTTATACATAGGGAATATCTCTTTCACGGCAGTCTCCGCCTCACGCCACGGCGCGCGTCCCGGCGCCATCTTGGGATTCATCCACACGATCTTCTTATAATGCCGTTTCATCAGCTGGAGCCACTCAAAGCCCGACAGACCGCCGTTTGGCCCCCTGTAGTTACCCGTGTTCGAATAAAGCTCCTCCGGCGCCATCGCCGCATCCCCGACGATGATCACCTTGTAATCACTGCCGACATTCCGGAACATCCATTCTGTGTCGATCCAGTCGCCGTTCTCGCACTCTGGTGTCTTATACAGCTTGGAATAAATACAGTTGTGAAAATAGTAGACTTTCACATCCTTAAAATGATTGGATTTGTTCACGGACTGGAACAGGTCGTTCATCAGCCTCGTGTACGGGATCATCGTCCCGCCGGAATCCATCAGGAGCAGGAGCTTCACCGCATTTTTGCGCGGCTTCATCATCTCGATCTGCAGATATCCGCCGTTGTTGCAGGTCTTGTCGATCGTCTCGTCAATGTCAAGCTCCGACTTTGGGATATCCAGCTTCGTGGAGAACTGTCTCAGCCGCCGTAGTGCCATCTGGAACTGGCGGTTATCGATCACCTTGTCGTCCCTGAAATCCCGGTACTTGCGCGCACCCACAACGGAAAATGCCGACTGGTAGCCTGTCTGCCCGCCGACGCGCACACCGCCCACATTTCCGCCCATATTTCCAAAGGACGTCTTTCCCATCGTCCCGATCCAGAAGCTTCCTCCGTTGTGCTCCTCATTCTGGTCTTTCAGACGCTGTTTGAACTTCTCCTCCACATCGTCCTTGTCCACCTGAATGTCCTCGATCTGATTCAGATGATTCCGCGCCTCCTCGTGGGCAAGCTCCAGCATGTCGGACTTGTCGAGCCAGCGGAGCATATTCTTCCCGACCTCCGTCTCTGTCTTCACACCCTTAAAGCACTCCTCGAACGCCATGTCAAACTTGTCAAACTCGGTCTCGCTCTTCACCAGGATCATCCTCGCCACATAGTAAAACTGCGTCAGAGAACTCTCGCAAAGTCCCTTGTCAAGCGCTTCCTGCAGATCCAGCCACTCCCCTAATGAGACCTCCAGTCCCTTTTCTTTCAAAGTGTAGAAAAATTTAGAAAACATGCTTTTCCCTCATTCCGCTCTCAGTGAATCTCCTGCCTCACCGTCTCCAGATCCTCGTCCTTCTTCACGACCACGCCGACAAACGGAAGCTTTGACCGCAGCGTGTCCGCCGGAATGCCGCCGATCTGCAGTGCGTTGATCCAGTCGATCAGCTCCGAAGTGCTCGGTTTCTTGCGCACATCGCGCAGTGCGCGGATATCATAAAACACCTGCATCGCATTCTTCATGAGATTCTCCTCGACATCGGGATAGTGCGTCCTGATGATCTCCTCCATCAGCTCCGCATCCGGAAAATCAATGTAGTGGAAGATGCATCTCCTCAAAAAGGCATCCGGGAGCTCCTTCTCGGCATTCGACGTAATGATCACGATCGGTCTGTGCTTCGCCCTGACAGTACGCTTCGTCTCATGGATATAAAATTCCATCTGGTCAAGCTCCCACAACAGGTCATTGGGAAACTCCAGATCCGCCTTGTCGATCTCGTCGATGAGCAGGATCACCTGCTCGTCACTCTCAAACGCCTCGCCGAGCTTGCCGAGTTTGATATACCGCGCGATATCATCGACGCCCTCCACACCAAACTGCCCGTCATAAAGCCGCTGGATCGTATCGTACATGTACAGTCCGTCCTGCGCCTTCGTCGTGGACTTGATGTTCCATATGATCAGTTTCTTTCCGAGTGAATTGGCCACCGCCTGCGCAAGCATCGTTTTCCCTGTGCCCGGCTCCCCTTTGATCAGAAGCGGCTTCTGCAGTGCGATCGCCACATTCACGCTCGCGAGAAGCTCCTCGCTCGCCACATAGTCCTGTGTGCTGTTAAATTCTGTGTTTGCCATTTTGTGATATTTCCTTTCCTTATTTCTAATTTCTATTTCTTGATTTATCCTTTTGTTTTATCTTTTTATTTTTCTGTCGTTATGCAGATTGCGGGAATGATCTTTCCAACACTC
>VSNO01000216.1 GCA_009774375.1 Lachnospiraceae bacterium | reverse complement strand
TTGGAAAGGCTCTTAAAAGGGGTGCGGTTCATAAAATAGAATAACTGAGTCCTGGGGGCATTTCTTGAAAACCTTTGAGCAACCGTTATCTGCCAAGGAGGAGACCTTGTACCTGGAAGCAATGAACAGCGAGGATTTGGAAGCAGCCCATAGGGCAAGGCAGATTTTGATCGAGAGAAATCTGCGTCTGGTGGCGCACGTGTCAAAGAAGTACATGGGGTGCGGTGAGGATATGGAGGATCTGATCTCCATAGGAACCATAGGGCTGATCAAGGCAGTGAACACCTTCAAGGCAGAGAAGGGCAGCAGGCTTGCCACTTATGCGGCAAGATGTATTGACAATGAGCTGTTGATGATGTTTCGGGCAAGAAAGAAAGTGACGCGCGAGGTATCGCTGTATGAACCGATCGGAACAGACAAGGAGGGAAATGAGATCAATCTGATCGATGTCTGCGAGCAGGAACAGCGCGATATCGTGGACGACATGGATATGATGGCAAAACTGGGGTGTCTGTCCCGGCTGATCGAGGAAAAACTGGACGACAGGGAACGAGAGATCATAAGGATGCGGTATGGCATTCTGGGAAAAAATTTTACCGGTGAGGAGATGACACAGAGGGATATCGGGAAACTGCTGGGGATCTCCAGAAGCTATGTATCCCGGATCGAGAAGAAGGCTCTTGGAAAACTGAGAGCGGGCCTGGAAGCGGAAAAACTGTGTTAAAAGTGTGCTGATTTTTACATTTCGAGTGCTAATTTTTACATTTCAGTTGTTTTACGGATTTAATTGTGTTATATATGACAGATAACACATAATTATAAAGGAGCAACAATGGATGTATAGCAGAGTGATTACAGGTGCCGTCAGCGGTATCGAGAGCATGCTTGCGGCGGTGGAAGTCGATGCGTCAAGAGGGATGCCGGGTTTTGAGATGGTAGGGCAGCTGAGCAGCGAGGTAAGGGAGGCAAAGGAGCGCGTCAGGGTGGCACTCAAAAATGCCTCCGTTCAAATACCTCCTATGCGGCTCACGGTCAGCATCTCGCCGGCGGAGATGAGAAAGGAAGGGGCGTCCTATGATCTTCCGATCGCGGTCGGCATTCTCGTGTCCCTTGGATTGATACCGGAGGAGGGCATACGGGATACCCTGATCCTGGGGGAGCTGGGACTGGACGGAGAAGTGCGTGCGGTCAGAGGAGTGCTGCCCATTGTGCAGAAAGCGAGACAGGAGTGTATGAAGCGGTGTATCGTACCGACGGCAAACGTGCGTGAGGGCGCGGTTATCGACGGCATCGAGATCATCGGAGTGGGCAGCCTGTCACAGACGATCGCATATCTGCAGGAGGTCGAGGAGCGCAAGCCGCAAAAGATCGCTCCCGCCGGACAGACACGGATCGAATCCTTTGGCGTGCCGGACACGGATCTGGATTTTGCGGAGATCAATGGACAGGAGGCTGTAAAGCGCGCGGTGGAAGTTGCTGCGGCAGGATTCCACCATATTTTGATGATCGGTCCGCCGGGATCCGGCAAGACCATGATCGCAAAGCGGATACCGACGATACTGCCGGTCTTGTCCAGGGAAGAGAGCCTTGAAGTCTCCACGATATACAGTGTGGCGGGACAGCTGGATGACGACAGGGCGCTGATCACGAGGAGGCCGTTTCTCGATCCGCACCACACGATCTCCGAACAGGCGCTTGCAGGCGGAGGGAGGATCCCCAGACCCGGTGTCATATCATTGGCGCACAGGGGAGTTCTCTTTATGGACGAGCTTCCGGAGTTTCGCCATAACACGATCGAAATTCTGAGGCAGCCCCTGGAGGACAAGCGTATCCACATTGCCAGGACTTATGGAAACTTTGTATATCCGGCGGATTTCATGCTGGTGGCGGCGATGAATCCCTGCCCGTGCGGGTATTTTCCGGACAGGAACCGGTGTACGTGTTCAGAGGCGGAGGTCAGAAAATATCTGTCAAGGATATCAGGACCGATCCTGGACAGGATCGATGTCGTCACAGAGGCGCCAAGAGTGGATATCAGGCAGCTCTCTGCGGATATGCACAATGAGGGCAGCGCCGCCATCCGGGAGCGCGTTGCGCAGGCCAGAGACCGCCAGGAACGCCGCTACAGGGGGACGCGCTATCGGTTCAACGCGGAGCTCCGCTCCGGCGATATCAGGGAGTACTGCAGGCTTGGGACCAGCGAACAGGAGATGATGGAGGAAATATTTACCATGATGAATCTGTCAGCGCGTGCATATCATAAAATTATAAAGGTGGCGAGAACCATCGCGGACCTGGACGGGCAGGATGACATCGGCACAGAGCACATCAGTGAGGCGGTCTGCTATAGGATCAATGACAAAGGGTATTGGAACTGGTAAATGATGGAAGATCGGAATGAATTGGAACAGAAAATATATGCGGCGTGGCTTGATACCATATACTGGATCACGAGCGGGACGAAATACAGGCTGCTTGCCATGGCAGGAAGCGCGCAGGGGATCTATGAGCTGGCAGAAGGACAACTTGCCGCGGTCATGGGACTCCAGGGCTGTGAGCGGTTTCTGCAGCACAGGAAACGCTGTACACCGCAGAAAGTGTGGGATCATCTCGCAGAGGCCGGCATCGGCTATACGTACTGTCAGGCATCTGGATTTCCGGCAAAGCTTGCAAAGATACCCGATCCGCCGTTCGGGATCTTTTACAGAGGGAGGCTTCCCGATGAAAGGATACCTGCGGTGGCAGTGGTCGGGGCAAGGAAGTGCAGTGAATATGGAAGAGTCATGGCTGAACGGTTTGCAAGGGGGTTTGCGGAGCGCGGTGTGGATGTCATAAGCGGTATGGCGGCGGGGATAGACGGCATCAGCCAGTCGGCGGCATTGAAGGCGGGTGGCAGCTCCTATGCGGTGCTGGGATGCGGCGTCGATATCGTGTACCCTCGGAGCAATGAACCCCTCTACAGACAGCTGCTGGAGAGCGGGGGAGTGCTGTCGGAGTATCCGCCCCGGATGGAGCCGAGACCAGCCCTTTTTCCGCCGAGAAACCGCATCATCAGCGCGCTGTCGGATGTGGTGCTCGTCGTGGAAGCGCGCGAGAAGAGCGGGACACTGATCACGGTGGACATGGCACTGGAGCAGGGCAGGGAAGTGTATACGGTGCCGGGAAGATGCACCGACAGCCTCAGCATGGGCTGTAACCGCCTGATCCGTCAGGGGGCTGCGGCCGCGTTTACGCCGGAGGACATTATTGACGATATGCGCTGGGAGGCGATCCTGAATAAACCGGCCAGGAGGCGGCAGGGACAGCCGCCGGGAAACCTTTCGCGGGCGGCACAGGAGGTGTACGCCGTCCTCGAAATGCTGCCGACCGCACAGGATGAGATCGTCGCCAGACTTCGGGAAAACAAGAGTGCCTGTACGATACCTCAGATCTGTCAGGGGCTGGTGGAACTGGAATTAAAAGGCTTTATCCGATGCCGGAACAGACAGTACGAGCGTATATGGGACGAAATTTCTGATAATATTTTCTAAAATTTTACTTGCCACGATTGGAAAATTGGGTTATAGTGGTGAACGTAAGTCAAACGGACTGAGGCGATCTGTATGCTATACCCGGTAAGAAATGGCCGGCGCGGACACAGATGGTCTTATAATATAGAAGGAATGGGTAGAGGTGGGATATGGCAAAGTATTTAGTGATAGTGGAGTCGCCTGCGAAGGTAAAGACGATCAAAAAATTTCTGGGTGCAAATTATGAGGTCATGGCAAGCAACGGCCATGTGCGCGATATGCCCAAGAGCCAGCTCGGATTTGATGCGGACAATGATTATGAACCCAAGTATATAACGATACGCGGCAAGGGAGATATCCTGGCAAAACTCAGGAAGGAAGTCAAGAAGGCTGATAAGATCTATCTCGCGACGGACCCTGACCGCGAGGGGGAGGCGATCTCGTGGCATCTGTATATCGCCCTGAAACTGGAGGACAAAAAGGTATACCGCATCACATTTAACGAGATCACAAAGAATGCAGTCAAGGAGTCCCTCAAGAATCCGAGGGAGATCGATATGAGCCTCGTGGACGCGCAGCAGGCGAGGCGCATGCTGGACAGAATGGTGGGGTACCGCATCTCGCCGCTTCTGTGGGCAAAGATCAAGCGGGGACTGAGCGCGGGCCGGGTACAGTCGGTGGCGCTGCGGATCATCTGTGACAGGGAGGATGAGATCAACGCGTTCATCCCGGAGGAGTACTGGACGCTCGATGCGTCATTGAAGGTCAGGGGCGAGAAAAAACCGCTGGTCGCAAAGTACTATGGAGTCGGTGACAAAAAGACAGAGATCTCCTCCAAAGAGGAGATGGACAAAGTGCTCAAAGACCTGGAACATGCGGATTTTGAGGTGAAGGATATCAGGAAAGGGGAACGCGTCAGGAAGGCGCCCACGCCTTTTACGACGTCCACGCTCCAGCAGGAGGCGAGCAAGGCGCTCAATTTCTCGACGCAGAAGACAATGCGTCTGGCGCAGCAGCTCTACGAGGGCGTGGAACTGAAAGGGCAGGGGACTGTCGGTATCATCACCTATCTCAGAACAGATTCCACCAGGGTTTCTGACGAGGCTGTGACAGCTTCCAGGGAATATATCGCCAGGAATTACGGGGAGCAGTATGCCGCGGAGGTTGTGGCGGAGAAGAAGAAGGATCAGAAGATACAGGACGCGCACGAGGCGATCCGCCCGACAGATATCAGCAACACGCCGGCGGATCTCAAAGAGTCCCTGAGCCGTGATCAGTTCCGCCTGTATCAGCTGATCTGGAAGCGTTTTACGGCAAGCCGCATGACGCCGGCAAAATATGAGACGACCTCCATAAGGATCGATGCGAACGGACATCGGTTCACAGTGTCGGCATCAAAGCTCAGTTTCGAAGGATTTATGAGTGTCTACAGGGAAGTGGACGAGGAGAAGGCGGATTCCAACACATTGGCGAAGGATATCACAAAAGACACGAAGCTGTCACTCGAGTCGTTTGATCCGAAACAGCATTTTACCCAGCCGCCGGCACACTATACGGAGGCATCGCTCGTGCGTGCGCTCGAGGAGCTCGGGATTGGCCGTCCGAGCACATATGCGCCGACGATCACGACGATCATGGCGAGGCGCTATGTGGTCAAGGAGGACAAAAATCTCTATGTGTCCGAGCTTGGCGAGGTGGTCAACAACATGATGAAGGATGCGTTCCCGACTATCGTCGATGTGAATTTCACGGCCAATCTCGAGGCTCTGCTCGACAAGGTGGAGACGGGCACAGTCGGGTGGAAGACGGTGGTGGCAAACTTTTATCCCGATCTCGACGAGGCGGTGAAGAAGGCGGAGAAAGAGCTGGACGAGGTCGAGATCGCGGACGAAGTGTCGGACGAGGTGTGCGATGTGTGCGGCAGGAATATGGTCATCAAGTACGGACCGCATGGCAAGTTCCTCGCCTGTCCGGGATTTCCCGAGTGCAGGAGCACAAAACCCTATTTCGAGAAGATCGGCGTGACCTGTCCGAAATGCGGCAGGGAGGTCGTCGTGCGCAAGACGAAAAAAGGCAGGAGGTACTATGGATGTGAGGCGATACCGGAGTGCGACTTCATGGTGTGGCAGCGGCCGTCCAAAGAGAAGTGTGAGCGGTGCGGCGGCATCATGCTCGTGAAGGGAAACAAGCTTGTCTGTGCGGATGAACAGTGTGGATTTGTGAAAAAAACAGAGAGCGACAAGGCGGTGGCTCAATAGTGTTTCATCAGGATTTTCCGGCATGTGCTGCAGAAGGACATGCCGGAAAATTTTTGTTTTTTCGAAATATTTTGGAAATTCCACCAATGATCAGAATTATGATACGTTTATAAAAAATTGATTAAATTGTGAAGTATTCTGGAATTATTGACCCGAACTATTGAAAAATGGATTACCGTATGTTAAAATTTCCCTATAAATACAACTGTTTTTGTGGATGAGTTGAAAATGGAAACTGCCGGATGACCAGGAGTTCCAGATGGCTGCGAAGAATAGAATGACTTGGAGGTTTACTATGGTGAGTGTACAACTTTTAGATAAAACAAGAAAGATCGGAAAACTTTTACACAACAATAATTCCAGCAAGGTAGTTTTCAATGATA
>VSNO01000215.1 GCA_009774375.1 Lachnospiraceae bacterium | reverse complement strand
CTTGGCGTTAAATTGGTTCAGTAATTTATGCTTTAATAATTAAGAACTATATACGTAAAAACTAAGGAGTTTGTGTTGATATAGAGGTTATCCGGATAATCCCTCGCCGGCGACTCGTTGACAGTACCCCATGAATACTTCTTCCCGTCAGCCAGCGATGTGCTCATGCCGTCCAGATTCGGAAAACGTGACAGGACATCCTTGTAGTTCGGGCAGTACTGGTCGATCAGGTCGTCCACAGGGATAAAGACGCCCATCGGTCCATACAGATTCAGGTCATCCATGCTCAGCGTATTGTATCCAAAGAATCCATCCGGATAATCGTTGGTGGAGAGCATGATGTTCTTCTGGTCATTAAACTGCTGGCAGGGAAGCACTCAAAGTCGATATGAACATTGGTCGCCGCTTCCAGCGCCTTGAAAAACTCCATGTTGTTGTAGTCGATCTGCGATACTTCCTGATAAGCGACAAGCTTAAAGGATACCAGTTCGTCTGACAATTTCGGCGCATTGGCTGCGATCCACTCATAGCCTGCACCCTCCGCGATCGGCGCCGAGCCGCCGCCCTGCTGCGCGCTGTCCGCCGGCGCACTGCTGTCTGTTGACGCACTGCTGTCCGTCGATGTGCTGCTGTCCGCCGCAGGCGCCGTTGTCGTCGAGTTGTCCGCTGCGGTATCCTTACCGCCGCCTCCGCCGCATCCGCCTGCTACCATGGAACATGCCAGCACCAATGCGGTCATCTTTGCCAGGTTCTTTCTCTTCATAATCTGTTCCTCCTTATAATTTATAATTGCTACCCTTTCACAGAGCCGATCAGGACACCCTTCACGAAATACTTCTGTATAAACGGATACAATATCATCAGTGGCGCTGCCGACACGATGATCGACACATATTTGATCAGACCTGCGCGCTCTATCTGGGCCGCCGCCTGCTTTGCATCCTGCATCATCTCCTGCGAAACCTGATTCTCGATCAGGATGTTGCGCAGTACGAGCTGCAGCGGATACATTTCCTGTCTGCGGATATAGATCATGCAGCTGCTGTATATTCGGGACATAGAGCCGGATAAAGTCATATGGGATCTGAAACACGATCCCGGTGTTGGGGGAGGTGCACTTGGTGGCGTGGATGACGCCGGAATTGATCAGAAAGCATTGTCCCTCCTGCAGATGGTGAGCGGTACGGGGAGCTGTTCTGCGTCTGGTTTGACGGGGCGTGCGGTTTGTCCTCGACGACCCGAGCGACGATCCTGTCCGCCAGACCAAACTGGAAATCTTCAAGGAGACGCTCACACAGGTGCAGGTCGCAAACGACATCCGCCCGGAGGGCTATATACTGCGGTTCAACAGCCTGCTTTTTGAGATCCTGTTCCAGCTCTGCCACAATTTCAGCGTAAAGATCTTCCAGGCAGACCTGAACCACAGGACAAAGGACCTGAACCGTCTGAACCTCATCCTGAACTACACGAACCAGAACTATGACCGCGCGATCTCCATCGACGAGATCGCGCGCGTAGCCTGCCTGGATGCCGGGTATTTCTGCCGTTTTTTCAAGAAGCACATGGGGCTCACTTTTCTGGAATACCAGAATGAGGTGCGGCTGTCCCACATCTATCAGGACCTCATCTCGACGCAGGACACGCTGCAACACATCCTGGAACGCCACGGCTTCACCAACTACAAGCTGTTCCGCAGGGTGTTCTCCGAACACTTCCACGCGACGCCCTCGCAGATCAGAAGACAGCTGCACGCCGGATCGAACGATCTGCCGTGAGATGACTTTTTATGTTGAGATCGGGATCTCCATTCTCTCATCCTCATTGGCAGTCCATGAAGTCCAGATGATCAGCGCGGCTACCTCATCCACATCGATCACCCGGTCATATCCCGCCATGTGATACGCCTTCGATCTACTGCTGTCCGTATATCCCAGACTGCCGCCATCCGTCAGGTAAGGCAGCCTGGTTCCATCTTTCAGTACCACTCCCCTGACTGTAGGAATACCAGAATCATCACCCTGTTTTGCAGGCGCTGCGTCGACAGAATAATTTACCTTCATGGAGATCGGTGAAATGCTGATGCTCTCCAGCGTAAAGTTCGTTCCTTCCACTTTCTGCCCTACCGTAATATCCCGCGCCGAACTTACATCCGGAAGAACGATCTCAAGATTCCAGTCTCCCTCAACCGCCAGCGCAAACCCTTCCCTTTTTGAATGAGTTCCCAGATTTTGGAAACGGACATGCACCGTTTTGCCAAGTAAAGTATCATTTGGGTCCACAACATACGCCTGAATGATATACTCCATATTGCCATCCTGATCTGTATAATATTGAATCAATCTTCCATTTTCATCATGTTTTAAAGGAGTGCCATCCTCATATACCGGGCAACCCTCTTCATTACAAATCGTTCCGTCATACATGCTTCCGCTCATATTGACCCACGAATCTACATCTTCCGGATCGTCTCCCTGATATACATTTACCTCTCCAAATGTCGGTTCCATCCCGTCCTCCACGCGATAACCGGAAATCTGAAAGGACATATACGCAAATCTTTCATCCACGACAACCGTATCCGGCACTATCGTAACACCGTTATCCGTCACGGCAAGTGACGGACTTTCCGGCTCTTCACGGTACACCTTTGCTATGTTCTTCTCCAGAAGTTCCTGCTGCTGTTCATCAGATGCCTGAATATTGCCGTTCATGCCCCGTCCCCAATAATGGCGGATCGCTGCAACAACACTGATACTGCTTACGGATAGTATGCAGGTACCTGCTATCACCGCAGCCTGCGTTTTAAACAGCCTCTTATTTCCAGCTTCTCCGGCATTTGCTTTTTTCATATGACCGCTGTCCTCCTGACGGATCATTGCGAATGCCTGATCTGTTTTGTTCAACACGATCTCCGACAATTCTATTTTCTCAGTAAATATATTTTTTTTATTGGACATGCTCATCCTCCTGACAAATGCGGTAATACGCTTCCAGTTCTTTTCTTCCTCTTGAAACCCTTGTCTTTATGGTATTCAGCGGTAACGACAGCAATTCTGCTATTTCCCGCATCCTGAATCCCTGACTGTAATACAATTCCATCGGCAGCCGGTAACGCTCATCTACAGAAGCATAGGCTTCCTTCAGTTCAAGATTATATTCATCGCACTTTGACGGCTCCTCATAAGCTTCGATATTCTCATAAGCTGAATTGTGTCTTATGATGTCATAGCAATGATTGATCAGGATCCTTGTCATCCATGTCTTAAAGAACTCCGGCTTCCTGAGTGTATATAACTTTTCCCAGCAAGTGAGGATCGTATCCTGAAGCGCATCTGCCGCGTCCTCTTCATTCATCAGGATCGCAATAGCGGTTCTGTACATGTCTTTCATGTAAAACTGCATTAATTCGGTAAATGCATCTTTATCCTGCCTTTGCGCCTTCCTGATCCAAACTTTTGTTTCAATACTTTCCATTCGTTTTCTCCTACGCGCGTATGGTGTGTTCCTTTTTGCTTTCCATTCATTAGACGGCGCATTTCCCATTTTGGTTTCAAAAATGATCTGTATTTTTCAGTCAATCCGCCTCTTCGCGCAGACCGCTTCACACCCAGATCAGTATAACCAAAATATGATTGGCAAAACAACAGGTAATACCGCCAACAGGCAGGATCAGCGCCGTGTCAAAACCGGCGCTGACCTTATTTTTGCAGATTTTCCGGCTTTACCGGATGGCAGGCGCCATTCATGGCGCACAGGCTGCCCGACGGGCAGCCTGAACACCCGCAGCCGCAGGATGATTTTCCTTTTCTCTTACCGCGCACCATGCTGGCGACGGCAGCCGCCACCACGAGGACCAGAACCGCGCTGATGATGATCGTCGCCATATTTTCCATAAGCCATGTAATCATAGAACTCCCTCCTGTTTCCATGCTGCAGATCGAAATCCTTCTCTGTACGGTCGAAGCAGCATATAGATCATACCGCCAAGAATGACGATGGCCGCAAGCAGGCCGGCGACATTCAGGTTCCCTGTAAGTGCCGAACCAATCTGGTAGACCATCAGCGCAGCCGCATATGCGAACCCGCACTGGTAGCCGATCGCAAACCACGTCCATTTCGCACTGTTCATCTCCCGCCTGATGGCGCCGATCGCCGCAAAGCAGGGTGCGCACAGCAGGTTGAACACAAGAAAAGAATATCCTGCGACCCTGGTAAAATTTGCGCCGATCTCAGGCCACCCGCCGGGATAAAAGATCCCCATCGTTCCAACGATATTTTCCTTCGCCACCAGTCCTGTAATAGAAGCC
This sequence comes from Lachnospiraceae bacterium, assembly GCA_009774375.1. Taxonomy (GTDB): domain Bacteria; phylum Bacillota; class Clostridia; order Lachnospirales; family Lachnospiraceae; genus COE1. The sequence goes on along the minus strand of VSNO01000215.1, from coordinate 1,844 downwards.
ACTGCCGCCTGCCAGTTTCCCCAGCCGAGCGGTATGAAGATCCATGCGATCGCACTGCCGACCGCCGCCAGAAGCGACTGGTCCATCTCTTCCCCGCCAAGCATTCGGAACCCCTCCGCAGTAAAACCAAAATAAGTCATAAACCAGATCACAATGGTGGAGAGCAGGATGATCGTCCCCGCCTTTTTCATAAAGGACCAGCCGCGCTCCCACATGGAGCGCAGCACATTGCCCACTGTGGGCATATGGTACGCCGGAAGCTCCATGACGAAGGGAGCCGGGTCGCCGGAAAACATCTTCGTCTTCTTTAACATTATACCAGAAATAATGATCGCTGCAATACCAACGAAATACGCGCTGGTCGCCACCCATGCGGAACCGCCGAAGATCGCCCCGGCAACCATGGAGATAAACGGCACTTTCGCGCCACAGGGGATAAAGGTCGTTGTCATGATCGTCATCCTGCGGTCACGCTCGTTCTCGATCGTCCTCGATGCCATAATCCCCGGAATGCCGCAGCCTGTACTGATGAGCATCGGGATAAAGGACTTGCCGGACAATCCGAACCTGCGGAAGATACGGTCAAGCACGAATGCGATACGCGCCATGTAACCGCACGCCTCCAGGAAAGCCAGAAGCAGGAACAGGACAAGCATCTGCGGCACAAAGCCAAGCACCGCGCCCACGCCGGCTACGATACCGTCGTTAATGAGTCCCGCCAGCCAGTCTGCCGCGCCAACAGCTTCCAGCGCGTTCCCTGCAAGCACCGGGATCCCCGGAACCCATATGCCGTAAGCTGCCGGATCAGGCTCGCCGCCATACTGCTCCATCACATCAAGCGCACCCTCATAATCTGCAAGGGACGCGGTGTCCACCGTTACCTCCAGTGTCTCGTCATCCGCTGTTTCAAAGGGAAAATCACCCGTGGGAGCCGCACCGTTTTCTTCCACATAAGCATCGTAGCCATCCACGATCAGCGCCGCATCCCCGTATTCCTCAGAAGCCTCTCCATAAGCCGCGGATCCGATGCCAAACAGATGAAAGCCGTCGCCGAACAGTCCGTCATTTGCCCAGTCCGTGGCGGATGCTCCCACCGTCACCATGGATATGTAATACACAAGGAACATGACAGCCGCAAAAATCGGGAGCCCTAAAAAGCGGTTTGTGACGATCCTGTCAATCTGATCGGAATGTGTCATCTTTCCTGCCGATTTTTTCTTTAAGCATCCTTTGATGATACGCCCGATATAGATATACCGCTCATTGGTGATGATGGACTCCGCATCGTCATCCATCTCCTCCTCGGCCGCCTGGATGTCCGTTTCGATGTGGGAGAGGACAGACTCCCCCAGGTTCAGCTGCTCTAAGACCTTGTCGTCCCGCTCAAACAGCTTGACTGCATACCAGCGCTGCCGTTCCTCCGGCAGTCCGTGTACCGCCGCCTCCTCGATATGGGCAAGGGCATGTTCCACCGTTCCCGAAAATGTATGCATCGGAACGGTCTTGCCGGTCTTTGCCGCCTCGATCGCAGCTTCCGCGGCTTCCATGATGCCGTTTCCTTTCAGGGCGGACAGCGCTACCACCCTGCATCCCAAAGCCCTCGAAAGTTCCCCTGTGTTGATCCTGTCGCCGTTTTTCTCCACCACGTCCATCATGTTGATGCCGACCACCACAGGGATGCCAAGTTCGGTAAGCTGTGTGGTCAGATACAGGTTTCTCTCCAGATTTGTCCCGTCGATCAGATTCAGGATCGCATCCGGACGTTCGCTGATGAGATAATTTCTTGCCACCACATCCTACAGCGTATAAGGTGAAAGGGAATAAAAGCCCGTAAGGTCGGTGAT
>VSNO01000214.1 GCA_009774375.1 Lachnospiraceae bacterium | reverse complement strand
GTAAAGGCTAAGGAAGTAAAAGATATTTCCGGCTTTACACACGGCGTAGGCTGGTGTGCACCGCAGCAGGGTGCCTGCAAGTTATCCCTGAACGTAAAGGAAGGTATCATCCAGGAAGCGCTGGTTGAGACGATCGGATGTTCAGGCATGACACACTCCGCAGCGATGGCGGCAGAGCTGCTTCCGGGCAGGACTGTCATGGAAGCATTGAACACAGACCTTGTGTGCGATGCGATCAACACGGCTATGAGAGAACTGTTCCTGCAGATCGTGTATGGACGTTCCCAGTCCGCTTTCTCCGAGGAAGGTCTTCCTGTAGGCGCAGGTCTTGAGGATCTGGGCAAAGGTCTGAGAAGCCAGGTTGGTACGATGTACGGTACATTGAAGAAGGGACCTCGTTATCTTGAGATGGCAGAGGGCTACGTTACTGGTATCGCACTTGATGCAGACGACAAGATCATCGGTTACAAGTTTGTAAGCCTTGGCAAGATGACTGACTTTATCAAGAAGGGCGATGACCCGAACACAGCATGGGAGAAGGCTTCAGGCCAGTACGGACGCGTGCAGGATGCTGTTAAGATTATTGATCCTAGAACAGATAAGGAGGTAAAATAATTATGGCATTATTCGAATCCTATGAGAGAAGAATAGATAAGATCACCGAGGTTTTAAAGAGCTATGGCATCAACTCGATCGAGGAGGCTGAGAAGATCACAAAGGACGCAGGTCTTGACGTGTATGACCAGGTTAAGAAGATCCAGCCGATCTGCTTCGAGAATGCCTGCTGGGCATATACAGTAGGTGCGGCGATCGCGATCAAGAAGGGCTGCAGAAAGGCTGCAGATGCAGCAGCAGCGATCGGAGAGGGACTTCAGTCCTTCTGTATCCCTGGTTCCGTTGCGGACAACCGCAAGGTAGGTCTCGGACATGGCAACTTAGGAAAGATGCTCCTGGAAGAAGAGACAGAGTGCTTCTGCTTCCTTGCAGGACATGAGTCCTTTGCAGCGGCAGAGGGCGCGATCGGTATCGCTGAGAAAGCGAACAGAGTTCGCCAGAAACCGCTCAGAGTTATCCTGAACGGTCTCGGAAAAGACGCAGCAGAGATCATTGCCCGTATCAACGGATTCACATTTGTTGAGACAGAGTACGATCCCTATACAAACACTGTAAAGGAAGTATTTAGAAAGTCTTATTCTGATCCGGAAGGTCCTCGCGGCAAGGTAAACTGCTACGGCGCAAACGACGTTTGTGAAGGCGTTGCGATCATGTGGAAAGAGAACGTTGACGTTTCCATCACAGGCAACTCAACCAACCCTACAAGATTCCAGCACCCGGTTGCAGGTACATACAAGAAGGAGAGAAACGAAGCTGGCAAGAAGTATTTCTCAGTGGCATCCGGCGGTGGTACAGGCCGTACACTCCATCCGGACAACATGGCAGCAGGTCCGGCTTCCTATGGTATGACAGATACTTTGGGACGTATGCACTCTGATGCACAGTTCGCAGGTTCTTCTTCTGTTCCCGCTCACGTGGAGATGATGGGACTCATCGGCATGGGCAACAACCCGATGGTTGGCGCTACTGTGGCGGTCGCAGTTTCCATTGAGGAAGCAGCGAAGGAAAACCGCTTCTAAAAGCGGCTGGCAAATTCTAAAAAATGATATAAAGAAAAGTGCGAAAAAGCCCGCAGATTCAACATTTGCGGGCTTTTTATATGAGTGCAAAACTAGTGGTTAAAATCTTCCAAACCAGTTTTAACTGTAATCTAAAAATAAATATACTAAAAAGCTTGAAGGTACCGTGATCTTAAGGGATTGCGCTGCCTTTTTTTGATGCACACGGACACCCAGAGGAAATATGTCAGCATGTGTGCCGGGCACCCAAAGGAAGATTCAATCGATACCCAAAAATATGCGATTTGTGTATCAGTACTTTAAAAAAAATGAATTATCCACTAAAATAAATCTAGCCATGACGGACAAAGACGTATCATGGGATGATTTTCATGGAGGTGCGTATTGAAAAGCAAGGGAACACTTAAGAAGAAAATGATCGTATTTTTCATCACTGCAGAATTGGTGTTCTGTATCATTCTCATTATAAATCTATATAATGCGAACAGCAGGATCCTGTCACTGAGCGGACAGATCCATGAGATCACACAACAGAACACAAAGTTGGCAGAGGAGCAGAAAGTGATGCAGGAAAAAATCTGGTTATTAAGTGATACAGTTATTTTGAAAATGCAGCGCGAAAAAGAATGTGAGGAAGAGATCCGGCAAAGTTATATTCCGACAGGACTGCCTTTCAATGGGACAGCTTTTTATAACAGGAAGGAGAACGAGCGGGACGGCGATCCGATCGCACTATTTTATGCTTCCGATGGGATCAGTGTCACTGCGGCGGCAAATGGGACAGTCGTATCCGTTGAGGGAGACCTGCAGAATGGTTTCTGCGTGACGGTAGATCATGACAATGGATATTGTTCTATATACAGAAGCCGTTTGAAGCCTGTTGTTGCAGAGGGGTACGAGGTCACTGACAAGACAGTGCTTTTTCCTGTGGATGGGAACAAGGAGCTGGGATATCAGATCACAGAAAACGGACATTATATTGATCCGATCGAACTCATAGAAAGTAACGGCTAAACGGATAGAAGTATTTGAGTTGCAGAAGCAGTGGAGGGAAGAAGATGCGCACGATTTTTCTGGCAGAAACAGCAGATGATCAGGATCAGAAATTATTGGAGCTTGAAAAAACAAAACAGAATCTGGAACAACAGCTACAGGAGATGGCAAAGACTGTTGAAAAACAACAGCAAATGATTGCCATAGCAAAGCGCGATCCGCTAACAGGCCTGAGGAACCGTCAGGGAATTCCCGGATTGGTGAATGCCAGTTTGTGCAAACATTGCGAAGGAAGTTTTTTTATCATGGATCTGGATAACTTTAAGAGCGTCAACGATACATATGGCCACATGGAAGGAGACCGCGTACTCATCAAATTTGCAAAAGCGCTCAGGGAAAACGCGGATCCCGAGGATATTATCGCGAGGCTTGGAGGCGATGAATTCGTAGTCTTTTCTCCAGGATATTGTGACAGATATGAGGTGAGGACAAAGGCTCAGCGGTTCATTCGACAGATCGAACGCAGTCTCGTCATGCTGGGAAAACCGATGCAGGTGACAGTATCTATGGGAATCGCCAGTGCGCCGCTTGACGGTGTGACATACGATGCACTGTACGAAAATGCGGACAGGGCTCTTTACAGTATAAAGAATGAAGGGAAGAACGGGTATCGCTTTTTTTCTGAACTGAACAGGGCGGGGAACGGCAGTGTTATTTACGACAGACCGCGCAGTTCTCTTGAGGAAATAACAGCGCGGCTGAAAGAGAGGAAGATGGAAGGATCGTTCGAGGTGGAGTACAATCATTTTGAGAAAATCTATCATTTTATGGAGAGAAATCTGATCCGTGACCGCAGGGAAGTGCAGTGTGTGCTTTTTACATTGGAGAATTATACATATGCAGATGAAATGATAGTCCGAAGACAGCTGGAGCATTTACATCATGCGATCGTATCCTCCCTAAGAAAGGGCGACGTGACGACAAAATACAGTTTGACGCAGATGCTGGTGCTGCTGATGGATGCGAATACGGAGAATGCAGGCATGGTTGCGGAGAGGATTCTCTGTAAGTACCGCAGGGAAGCCGGAAGGGACATGTTAAATATCCGGCATGACATCAGGCAAGTCATGTGTGATCAGATGTGATCAAAAGAAAAGTGCCATTCACATTGCCAAAAAATATTTGCGGTTTTACTGGAGAAATGATATAATGAGGCAGCAATGCAGAATAGGAAGAGGAAAGAATACCCAAAAGAAGTTTCTATATAAAATGCAGATCAAGGTAATAATAGGAGGAATAAGTAATATGGTCAGAGAGATCAGAGAAAACGATTTTGACCAGCTCATGAGACTCTACATGCAGCTTCATGATAACCCGTTTCCTGAAAAGAGCGGGCATGTGGAGGCGGTCTGGCACAGCATTCTCTCAGATGTAAACCATCATATCATTGTAGCGGAGGAAGATGGTGCCATTGTGTCTTCCTGTGTATGTGTTATTATTCCCAATTTTACAAGAGGGCAGCGTCCATATGCGTTCATTGAAAATGTGGTCACTGATAAAAACTATCGCAAGAAAGGTTTTGCAACTGCCTGTCTGGACTTTGCAAGAAAGATCGCACAGCGCGAAAACTGTTATAAGATGATGCTGCTCACAGGCTCTAAGCAGGAAAGTACCTTACGATTTTACGAGCAGGCGGGCTATAACAAAAACGATAAGACTGCATTCATACAATGGCTGTGACATATTCAGGGATCGGACACAGCAGGATAATCATGAAAATAAACCTCTTATTTGTTCAAACAAACCACTTGATGGATCACTGTTTACATCGGTGGTTCTTTTATTTATGATATGTGAAAACGATACTGCAGGAAAAAGTTGAGCGGTACAAGGAGGTTTATCAGATGGCAGATGCAGAAAAAAGATACAGGGGAATTTTTATCGTAACGGCATTTTTCGGATTGGTCTCGGCATGCTTTATGGCAATATTTTCATTCTGTCTCGGGAGGGTGGTGGATGTGGTGATCAGCCCTTCTGATTCTCTTCAGACGACAATGCTGCTGTGCATCGGCATGGCAGTGTGCGGGCTGGCCGCTTCATTTTTGTATGATTATGCCAGGATCGTCTATGTCAATAAGATTGTCCGTTATCTGAAAACAAATCTATACAGAGCGCTTTATCACAAGGAGCTGAATGTCTTTTTGTCCGAAAAGAACGGGCACTACCTAAGCCTGTACTCGAAAGATATCGATCTTATTGTGGACAATTATCTGATGCCAAAGTGCAGCATTATCTCCAATATTCTGTCGGCGGTGGTAAGCCTTCTGTCTATATTTATCATCAACTGGAAGCTCGGTCTGTCGTTCGTTGCACTTTCCAGCGTGACAGTTGTTCTTTCCCAGATCCCGGGCGCTGTCATGGCAAAGAAGACGGTAGAGTACACACAGCATAACAGCAGCTATATGGCAGTTCTCGAGAATGGTCTGAAAGGCTTTGAGCAGGTAAAGCTGCTGGGATTAGGAAATCTTTTCAGCAGAAAACTGGATGTGAACGACCATGCATATGAAAGATCCAGGAAAAGCTATCTTTTTGCAAAGGTCGCTTCGAATGATATCGGAATGTTCATCGGCATGCTCTCACAGCTCTCGTGTATGGCTGTCGGGATCTGGTTCGTTCTTCGCGGGAATATGACCGTCGGGCTGCTGATCTCTGCTGTGCAGCTCTTAAACGGTGTATTCTCTCCGCTGCAGCTCTTTGTGCAGGATAAAAACCTGATGGGAACAGCCGGTGAGATCATTCAGCGGATCGACCAGGAACAGACGATCGCAGAAAAAACGGCGGGAGAGATCACAGGGAGCGTGCAGGAGATCGCATTTCACGATCTGAATCTGCAGTTTGGAGATAAAGAGATCTTCCACAACTTTAATATGACTTTTGAGGCTGGCAGAAAATATGCCATTGTCGGAGAGTCCGGAAAGGGTAAATCGACGCTGATGCGTCTGTTGATGAAATATCTGACGCAGAGCGAGTACGAGGGAAATGTACTGATCAACAGACAGGATATCAGATCCCTGGATTCCGACAGTATTTATGACAGGATCGGTTATATCCAGCGGAATGAATTTCTGATCGACGGCTCTGTCAGAGATAATATTGTACTATATAGAAATGATATCGCCGGCGCAAAGATAGAACAGATCTGCAGGGCGCTAAAGCTTGACAGCGAGCTTGTCCGCAAAAAGATCGATGCCGCCGATTCCGGGGAAGTCTCCTTTGGAGAAAAACAGAGGATCGATATCGCACGGTTTATGGTTCACGATTACGATGTCCTGGTGTTTGACGAGCCGACGAGCAATCTGGACGCCGACACGGCAAATGAAATATTTAACATGATCTTTGGTATCAGGGACAAGATCGTCATCGTGATCACGCATGACAGAAGCAGGGATGTGCTCGACAGATTTGATGCAGTACTACAATTGTAAATATATATCAAAAAATTTAGACTTAACAATCGTGCGTTTTGCACGTATGATAAGTATTGTAGCGGTACATATATATGATACTGTTCTGCTGCACAGATTAA
>VSNO01000213.1 GCA_009774375.1 Lachnospiraceae bacterium | reverse complement strand
ATACACAAAAGTATTTCCGCATCTCAAAAAGGTTGCTTTCCACGGTAAACTTTCAGATATTTCTACCGAAATACATAATGTAGTATTGTGTCTGTCTGAAAAAGGATATGATGCAGATGCAAAAATCAAACTGCGATCCACAAAGGAGGCTGGTTATATGGATATACCATCTCTCTCAATGAGTATGGCTCAGACAAATCTTCTGACAGATGTCGGCACCGCGATGCTGGCAAAATCCATGGAGCAGGCAGATATCATCACTGCTTCCATGACGGAAATGCTCGACGCATCCGCGATGGAGCTCTCCGTCAACCCTGACATCGGGGGAAATATCGACATCAGTGTATAGAAGACCTCAGACAGCCCTTTGGGGCTGTTTTTGGTTATTTTTTGTTATACAAGGCGGATCACGTCGGGCTTGATGACGATCTTTCCATTTTTCAGCAGATTGCCCACGGCGCGCTTGAACTCATTCTTGCTCATTCCCGTCTCGCGCCGGATCACATCGGGACTTGCCTTGTCCGTAAACGGCAGGACACCATCATAGCTCTCAAGGATCTCGATGAGTCTCTCCGCATCCTTCCCGATCTGCAGATATGCCTTCTCGCGCACGCTCAGATCCAGCTTGCCGTCCTCCTTGACGCTGGTAACGCGCGCTGTCACGACATCGCCCACCCGGATCTCCCCGTACAGCTCCCTCGTGGGGATCAGCGCGGAGAACCGGTCGTCAACGGCGACAAAAGCCCCCATGTCCTCCAGGATCTCATACACCGTACCGCGCACCATATCATCCTTCACATAGCTGCCGCCGCGCTCCAGATAGTGGTACACCTTCATCGTCGCCGCGAGACGGCTGCTCTTGTCCACATAGAGCGCCACCAGGATCTCATCGCCCTCCCGTACTTTGGCTGTCTGTTCCTTGTACGGAAGCAACACATCCTTCTCGAGTCCCCAGTCGAGAAAGGCTCCGATCTGCGTCACCTGGGACACTTTCAGTTTCCCCACCTCACCTACGCTCAGAAGCGGCCTGTTTGTCGTAGCGATGATCCTGTCCCTGGAATCCTTGTACAGAAACACCTCGACCGTATCCCCCATCCGGCTGCCCTGCGGCACCTGTTTTTTCGGAAGGAGCACTCTGTCATCCATGGACGCATTGGGCTGCTCACCCAGATACACCCCGAAATCCAGCTCCTTCACAATGATCAACGACTGTGTTTTTCCCAATTCAAACATATTCTTTTATCCTCCATATTCAGACATCCTCCACATACTCTGTCTTCCTGCCCAGCCTGCGGAATATCAGTATCAGCTCCATAACCGCCGCGACTGCGAGCACGAACTCCGCCGCAAACTGTGCGTAGGCGAGTCCATACAGCGGGAACAGATGGTTCAAAAGGTACAGTGCCGGTATCTCCAGCACGATCTTTCTCATGATGGCAAAGGCAAGCGCATTTTTCCCGTAACCGAGTGCCTGAAAGACGCCGACTGCCAGAAAGTCCATACACAAGAACGGAAGCCCCAGACAAAAACCCCTCAAAAACCGGATCCCATACGCGATGATGGACGGATTGTCCATAAAAAACCGCACGACGCCTTCCGCACCCACATAGAAGAACAGCGCCGCCGCCGTGATAAAACTGATGCTGATCCCGCCGGTAAAGACGATCGCCGATTTCATCCTCCTGTGGTTTCCGCTGGCATAATTGTAACTCACCAGCGGCATGATCCCCTGTGACATTCCCATGCAGACATACATCGGGACCATATATATTTTCTGCGTGATCCCCATCGCCGCCACCGCGTCCGCGCCAAATGACGACGTAAAATTGTTCAGGATCGTCATTCCGGTCACATTCAGCAGGTTCTGTATCGACGCCGGAATGCCGACACCGCACACGCCGAGCACGATCGCGCTTCTCAGGCAGAATTTGCCCGGCAGGATACAGACGTAGGTACTCTCTCTTCTAATATATAGTAACACAAAGAAATACATGCACGCCACACAGTTTGAGATAAAAGTGGCAAGCCCCGCTCCCGCCGCTCCCATGTTCAGCCCCCAGGGCAGTATGAATATCGGATCCAGCACGATATTCAGGAGACACCCGCTCATGGTTCCGATACTTGCATGAAAGGACGAGCCCTCAGCGCGCACCATGTTCGCCATGACCACGTTCAGGATCGCCGGCACCGCACCGCAGGTCACCGTCCATCTCATATAATCCGCCGTCGCCTCCGTCGTGACCGCATCCGCCCCCAGCAGTGCCAGCAGCGGAACCTTTCCGGCTGTACAGGCCAGCGAGAACAGCATGCCGCAAACCCCTGCACAGTAAAATCCAAAAGCGGACGTCCTGCGCACCGTGTCGAAATCCCTGCGTCCGAGCGCCCGGCTCATCATACTCGAGCACCCCACGCCGAACAGGTTGTTGATCGCGTTAAATGCCAGCAGCACAGGACCTGCGAGGGTCACTGCCGCATTCTGCACAGGATCGTTCAGTATCCCGACAAAATATGTATCCGCCAGATTGTACAGCACCATCACAAGGGAGCTGATGATCGTGGGAACGCACAGGAGCGCCACCGCTTTCGGTATCGGTACATTCTCAAATATCGCTGTCCGGTTCTCTGTCTTTGTTTTGCCCATATCCTATCCTCCCTGTTCAGCCTTTCTTTATGATACCTAGAGCTCGGTACTGCTCTTCGCCCTTCCCATAAAACACACTGCCGCCGCGCTCACCACCACCGCGCAGACAGCGAACAGAATGCTCTGGCAGAACTCTGGAAGCATCGTTACTACAAAAGAAAGCAGATTGTAAAACAGATGCATAAAAATACACGGGATCACTGATCTGCTCTTGACAGCCACATATCCGAGCGCTGCCCCGACCGGAAGCACATAGAGCCCCTGCACCCAGTTTGCGTGAAAGATCCCGAACAGGACAGCCTGTATAACGATCACGGCAGACGTCGGGAAAAAGCGCTGCAGATTCTTGAGGATCAGCCCCCTCATGATGCATTCCTCATTGATCGGCGCCAGCAGCACTGCCGCGAGCATCGCCAGCATCTGGCTGCCGCCGAGTGTCATGTCCATCATCTCATTGTACGCGTCCATCGTCGCCGGACTGATGACGTCAATCACCACCGAGATCAGTATCGCCAGATAGTACAGCCCGCATGACCCGATAACGACCATCGCAAACGGCCTGGGCTTCAGCACCTTCTCCCTGAAGTACTGCCTGTCCTGTGCTGTCCGCTTCCTGCCCCAGACCAGCCAGTACGCCGGCACTGAGAACATCGCCGACACCAGCGTCGCCACGACAGTGAGCATGGTCAGATAATCGCTGTCTGCCAGGATGTCAAACAGGGCATACTGGGCATGCACGATGTCCCCGCCTGTCTGCAACATATAGGCCGTCATCGCCGCTGTCATTCCCACAAAGCTCACCAGGATCTGCAGCGCCATGAACAGTCCCATGATCCCAAAACTGAGAAGGATCCCCTCGAGCAGCTTTTTGCCGGCGCTTGCACTTTTACCATTCTCCATATCAAACCTCCATAGCTTATCACTCCCTATACCGTAACACGCCAGCCCGCTCCTGTCAAATACTGTTTGATATTTGTCCCGAATGCCCTTGCACTTTTTGCCCAGCCGCCTTATAATTATTTTAGCTGCCAGTTCCGAAAGGAGTACGGCTGCGCTGTATCGGAGGTGTCCGGTCTCACATGGATCATCCCGGGAACACGCTCCGGCTGGCAGTAAATTCCAGCATCTCCTCCACGATCCCGTTCATTTTACTGACATTTTCCAGTATCTTTTCCGCATAATGTTCCCTTTTCTCAACCTGGATCTCTGCCAGAAAATTCTCCGAATAGCCGGATATCACCATCATCGGTGTCTTCAGACCATGGGCAAGCGCGTTGACCTTCCCGCTGTAATCAGCCTCCATCGCCCGCTGCTTTTTGTACAGTTTATGATAACTCCCGGCGATAAAAAGCGTCAAAACGAACATCGCGGCAAAAAAAACCGCTCCCATCAGAATCAGTTTATCACCGTCACGCTGCCACGATGACGTCATCCCCGCACAATACAGCGCACACGCCCCCTGCGGTATCCATACCGGTGCTTCTGCAAACCAGTAATTGTAATCAAACACGTTCACCTGCTCATTAGAACGGCCACTTCCGGCATGACGCTCCAGCATCATCTCCTCCATCTTATGGTACTGTGCGATGCGCTCATTGTCCGCATCAGCGTAATGCTCCACGGCTGAACGCGCGATCTCCCTGCCGTTCCCGTCAAACAGAATCCCTGCCATATGAAAATCGGCCAGACGGTCAAGCTGACGTTCCACTGCCTCCCTGTCCGTCAGATCCGTGTTCGACAACATCATACCCATCTCAGCGCTTATGCGTTCCACCCTGCTGCCGCCAAGCGATTCTATGCTGATCAGAACCATGTACAATAAAAAATAAAGCACAATGGCCGTAACAGACAGAACCGGCCCTCCTACCCGCAGCCATATCCTGACAAACATCCATTTTTCATTCTTCTTTCCTGTTTCCGCTTTCATCTGTATCCTCCTTCAACTGATATCCTTTTCTGATGATCGTTTTGATCATTCTGCCCTGCGCGCCCAATTTTTTCCGCAGCTTTTTGATGTGGTTGTCCACTACCCTGTCGCTTCCCTCAAAGTCGTAGCCCCAGATGCGCGTCAGCAGCTCCTCTCTCATACATACCTTTCCCTTGTGCTCCAGCAGGTACCGCAGCAGTTCGTATTCTTTGTGCGAAAAGTCAACCTCCCTCCCCGCACAGCAGACCCGGTACCGCTCTGGTTCCAGCACGATCTCCCCTGCCGTCAGGACCGTGCTCTGCACCATGCCTTTAGCCCGCTTTAAGAGCGCCAGCATCTTGGCATGCAGGACAGCGAGCGAGAACGGCTTCACCAGATAGTCGTCACACCCCAGCTGATAACCGCGCAGCTTGTCCTCCTCGCGCCCCCTTGCCGTGATAAAGATGATCGGTGCGTCGCTGATCCTGCGAAGCTCCCTGCACAGCGAAAATCCATCCATCTCCGGCAGCATGATGTCCAGCAGCACCAGGTCATATTGTCCCTCCACGATCTGCTCCATTCCCTTCTGCCCGTCATTGGCACAGCGCACGAGAAACACGTTCTCCGGCTGTGCCTCCAGATAATCCGTGAGGATCTCGCAGATCTGCAGGTCATCCTCGATCAATAAAATCTGATAGGTCATATTGCCCTCCTTTCATCATTTGAAGTACTACTACAATATACTGCCGCGATGTGTCCTCAAGATGTCGCGCGACCCGTGTACCGCCTCGGCGGCATATTTCCTCTGCACGGGTCTGTGCATAAAAAGAGATACTCTTTCAAGTACCTCCAAACACTCAGATATTCAAAGCATAGTCCATCTCATGCCACTGCTCCCCGCCCCACGTGGATCCTGAGATCCCCCTGTCACAGAATCCCATCTTAGTATACATATTAACCTTGGACTCCAGGCAGGTCAGCGTCACTTTTTTCCTGCCCCGTGCCTGCTCCCGGCGCAGATATCGGAACACGATCTCCCTTGCCAGCCCCTGTCCGCGGTATTCGGGAAGCACATCCAGCCCAAGCAGCATCACATTATTTCCAGCCGGATCATGCAATCCGGCATCCGTAAAAAATTCATCGCGGAACAGATACTCATCCGTCGCGATTCCATTCAGAAATCCGGCAAGCTTTCCTGTCTCCCTGTCAATCGCCACCAGAAACAAGTCCGGCGCCACCGTGGCACGCTCGATCATCGTGGACTTAGCACACGCCTCGTTTGGCGGAAAGCAGATCTGTTCGATCTCTGCCGCCTGCTCCGCCTCTTCCGATCGAATATTCCGAAACTCAAACCGCTCGTTCAGATCCTTATCACAGAGCCCATACTCTATCGCTTTATTATAGGCTTTTTTACATCCCTTATCAATATTTCCCACTTTCAATCCCTCATTTCCTGCATCATCAGCGTCCAGCCATTCAATTATTATTGTCTGTTTTGATCCTCACGCCTGAAACTTCACCAGGCAGTCCTTCCCGCAGAACGCGATCCCGTACTTGCCCACGGTCTCGTAACCGTCGTCCAGGATCTCCGCGGCATACTGTCTGTCCTCGATCTGACGGATCGCCTCGTCCGCCATCTTCTCCAAGTCCCTCGGCTTCCTCGCCACCTTGAACTCCACGACAAACGCCTCCTTC
>VSNO01000212.1 GCA_009774375.1 Lachnospiraceae bacterium | reverse complement strand
GATCAACATCGAGGAGAAGCTCACACTCGATATCAGGGAATTTTTATAAATTTTTTATTATTTTTTGTTTTTAGCAATAATTGTTGACCATATCCAATTTATCAAGTATAATTATGGTAAATATTTGCCAAGAATATCACAAGAAAAGTTATGCGATTTAGATATTTTGTGGGCTTCTTTGCTTGCAACTACGAAGATGGCGGAATGATTATGGTATTTTTCACAAATAAGAACGCAGTAGTAAGTTGAAAGGATATGGTTACAGGTATGGAAAAAAGGAAAGAAACACCTACAAGTGAAGCGTTGGGAAAAAATAGCCAGGTGGCGCGTTTGAGGAAGATCGTAAAACAGACGAATTTTTCATTAGTGCTCGGTATTGTGCTGCTTGTGTTGTTGTTTTTTGCCAGCATCAGTTATGCGGTTGTCTCAAATGAGCAGCTGGAGAGTACGATGTACCTGAATCAGTACCGTCTGGGCTCCAAGGCGCTGACTACGGCAGTACAGTCTTATGCGGTCACTGGTAACAAGATGTATTACGATGATTATATGAACGAGTTAAATAGGGACAAGAACAGGGATATCGCGCTGGCAGGCCTTGAGGCGAATGACATCAGGGATCATGAATGGGAAGGGCTCAACGAGATCGCATCTTTGTCCAACAATCTGGTTCCTCTTGAGGAGGAGGCGATGGCGGCAGTGGCAGCGGGTGATACGATCTCAGCGACGGAGTTTGTGTTTGGTGCAGAGTATTCTGATACGATCCAGAAGATCAATTTCAGGACAGATGAGGTCATTGAGGAGATCCAGAACCGTCTCGATACTTCCAAGAAGATGTTCATGGTGATTCAGATCATCTGTGCTGTTGCCTTTCTGGCAGGCTTCATCAGACTGGCACAGCAGTGTATCAGGACGATCCATTTTTCGCAGTCAGAGCTGCTTGCGCCGATCATCAAGGTTTCGGATCAGATGGAACTGCTCGCGGGCGGTAATCTTCACGCTGAACTTGATCTGAAGGAGGATGACAGTGAAGTTGGGAACATGGTCGCTGCGATCCGGTTTATGAAAGACAATATGGCGATGATCATCGATGAGATCTCCTACATTCTGGAACAGATGGGACATGGCAATTATATTGTTGAGGTAAAGCAGAATTATGTCGGTGAATATGTGAAGATCAAGGATTCTTTTAACAGGATCATGGAGGATATGCGCAGGACGGTGAGCACGATACAGGAGGTTGCAAAGGAGATTGACAGCGGTTCTGCACAGCTTGCCTATGCGGCGGACGATCTGGCGACGGCATGTACCGGACAGGCCACGGAGGTATCCGACCTGATGAACCTGCTGACACAGCTTGGCGACAGTATCGAATACAATGAAAAAGAGGCGGAGGAAGCTGTGAAGATCGCGAATCTGGCAAGCTCTACGCTGGTCGTGGGTGCTCAGAAGATGCAGGAGCTTGGGAATGCCATGCAGGAGATCAACCAGTGTTCAGAGCAGATCATCTCCGTGATTTCGGCAATCTCGGATATTGGCGACGAGATCGATCTGCTCTCCCTGAATGCTTCTATCGAGTCCGCGAGGGCAGGCGAGGCCGGGAGAGGATTTGCAGTGGTCGCAGAACAGGTCAAGAAGCTTGCGGAAGCGTCCCAAAATGCTGTAGGACAGACGTCCGAGCTGATTGAGCGGACAGTCCAGTCTGTAGAAGTCGGGACAAGGATAGCCCATGAGGCAGCAGCAAATATGGAAGATGTCCAGATGGGCGCTGAGGAGACGACAGGGCGTATCAATAGCATCGTGGACAAGTTGAAGATCGAGGTTGAGAGCATTGCCCACATCAATGAGAGCATCGGCGTGGTTGCAGGGATCGTGGACAACAATTCGGCGACATCGGAGGAGACTGCGGCAGTCAGCGAACAGCAGAAGGCTCAGGTGGAGTCCATGGTAGATCTGATGAACAGATTTAAAGTGTGATCGTGGTACATAATCTCTTGCGCGGCATAGGATGGTAATAAGATCGATAATGCTGTAAGAGGTTTGTATGAATGATTTGGAGAAGGCACAGTCCTGTATTATGCAGGTGGTGCAGCAAGAGCCCTATCTCACAGGTGAGAATGTGATCGTTGCGGTACTCGACAGCGGGATCGACTATTTTCTGCCGGAATTTCGCGATGCATCCGGTCAGACACGCATTTTGGCGATCTGGGATCAGACGCAGCAGCCTGATGAGGCGCAGGGGAGGATGCCGCCTCCTGGATATCGGGAAGGGATACTTTACACAAGAGAGATGATCAATGAGGCACTGGCTTTAGGGCGTGAAAACGGTCAAAAGCTGGTGCCTGTTTTTGATATATCGGGGCATGGGACAGCCGTGGCAGGCGTGGCGGCCGGTACAGGAACGGGGGTGGCGCCAGGAGCAGATCTGCTGATCATCAAACTCGGCAACCCGCAGGCGGATTCTTTCCCGAGAACGACACAGCTGATGCGGGGGATCAACTATGCAGTCAATCTGGGTGTTGAGCTGGGCAAACCGGTAGTGGTCAATCTCAGTTTTGGAAACACCTACGGTGACCATCAGGGAAATTCGCTGTTGGAGCGGTTTATTGATAACGCTTCTGAGATCGGGAGGAGCGTCATCGTTGTGGGAAGCGGCAACGAGGGAGCCTCGGGAGGCCATACTGCGGGTATAGTGCAAAACACCAGCCGGGAGGTGGAGCTTGCAGTGGGGGACTATGAGACCGGACTCAGCATCCAGCTGTGGAAATTTTACCAGGATGTGTTCAATCTGGTGATCGTTTCGCCTGGCGGTCAGCGGACGACATTGGAGCTTTCTGAGCTCAGGGAGGCGGAGGCAGTGCGGCGGATGCTGGAGCAGACACAGCTGCTGTGCTATCTGGGAAAACCGCTTCCCTACAATGCGCAGCAGGAGATCTTTATCGACATGATACCAGGAGATCTTTATCTGAACAGCGGTGTGTGGCGTCTGGAGCTCCAGCCGGTCTCACTGATGACTGGGGAATACAGGATGTATCTGCCAGGCTATGCGGCAAGAAGCGCTGCGACCAGATTTTTCCTGCCTACGCCGGATATGACGATCACGATTCCCTCGACAGCAAGACGTGTCATCACTGTCGGTGCTTACGACGTGTCGCGCAGGAGTTATGCTGATTTCTCCGGAAGGGGGTATGTGTACAGCTACAGCGATGGCAGGACAGATACGGCAGGCGGACGCCAGATCATTGCGGACGTGAAACCGGACATTGCTGCACCGGGCGTGAACATCACAGTTCCCATACCAAACGGCGGCTATGAAAAGGTGTCAGGAACATCCTTTGCGACACCTTTTGTGTCAGGAGCGGCTGCGTTATTGATGGAGTGGGGGATCATCCGCGGGAACGATCCGTTTCTGTATGGAGAGAAAGTGAAGGCATATCTGAGCCGCGGCGCCAGACCATTGCCCGCCCTGGAGGAGTATCCCAATCCGCAGCTTGGGGCTGATGGTATAATAGTGTCAAGTTAGTAAGAAGCCAGTAAAATCAAAGGTTTCCGCTGATTTAGTCCTAAGAAAAAACTGCTGTGAGAACAGCGAAAGTGATTAGGATGAGCTCATTTTTAATCTTGAAACAGGAAAATAAGCAACTTGACACTAAATTACCATCAAGCATTTTGACGGTGTAAGAAGTGTACCTTGAAAGAGGTGATAATTGAATATTTAACATTTAGGTAGGACTAAATTAGCTCTTTATGTGGGACAAGTACCACGCTTGGCATAGCTAACTTGGTCCTACTTTTTTATTGCAAAAAAGGAAGGGCAGGGAGTGGCAATGACAAAGCAAGAGCTAATAGAGTTTTTAGACAGGCTGGTGGAGTTAGTCAGTGAGGAAAATAAAACAAAGGCAGTCTTAGTAAAAGAAAAATTCATAAACAATTTTGAAAAGAGTTATGAGTATGAAAAGGAGGTAGTAGCAGAAGTATCCTATTTGCCATCGCACTATATAGCAGCAATGCCGGATTCTGTGCAGGAAGAAATTAAGCAGAAAGTGATAGCGGCATTGGCAGAACACGGAGAATGTACTCCTGAAAATGTTGACCGTGCTATGTGTTCCAAAATTTATGATTTAGAGGATTTGATTGATATTCGTGAGTATGTCGAGCGGATGGAAGCGGAACAGAGGAAGAAAGCGGATCAAAAAAGGAGGGGCAACAGATGATACAGATAGGAATAGGGGTTGCAGTGGCAGTAGTGCTTGTGATGTTTTTCTCACTTGCAAGATCAGCGGGCATAGCAGACAGGAAAATGGAAGAACTTCATATGCTTTCCGTCGCAAGAGAGGCGGGTGGCTCGGATGGGAACTAATGTTAGGATCAGGAAATATCCGAAATGTGAAGATGCTATTACAGCAGAGGTGATATTGGAAAGAGATATAAAAAGTTGTATGCGTTGCAGGTTCTTCCATAATAGCAGACGGTGTATTGCCAATAAATGTGTGAAATTAGCAGGAAATCCAAAGCCAGTAGAGAGAAGCAAGGAAAGTCAGTGCTTTGACTGTCCATATAATCAGTCGGAAAGATATTGCTTTCCCTGTATGAAGAAATTGCTTGGAAGGACGGAGGAAAAAGTAACATGAAAAAGATATGGAGGAAAAACAGAATGGAAAAACATATTGAAGTAATCGGGATTGATCACGGCTGGTCCAACATGAAAACAGCTACACAGATTTTTATAACAGGAGTAAAGGAAATCACAACGGAACCCGCATTTTATGATGATGTAGTGGAACTGGACGGGAAGTATTACAAGGTAGGAGGGAAACGCCTTGAGGTCAGGGACACAAAAGTTGAGAATGACAATTTCTATCTGCTTACCCTTGCAGCAGTTGCAAAGGAACTGAAGCAGAGGGGAATGAAAAATGCGGATGTCCTTTTATCGGTAGGGCTTCCCCTGACAAGGTTCGGCGCAGAGAAGCAGGACTTCATTGATTACCTGTCGAAAAAGAAAGAGGTCGCTTTCCTCTTTGAGAAAGAGAGGTATTCGGCAAGGATCGCAAGGGTGTCTGTGTTTCCGCAATGTTATGCGGCGGTTGCAGAGCAGTTGAAAGCCTTGCCAGAGCGTGTAGTAGTGGTGGATATAGGAAGCTGGACGATTGATATTATGTCGATACAGAACGGCAAGCCGAATGAGGCGGAGTGTATAACAAGTCAGCAGGGACTTATCCGCTGCATGAGGACGATCAATGAGGAATGTAACAGGCAGATCGGGCAGGAACTTGAGGAAAACGTGATACAGCAGGTCATGGCAACCGGAGAAGCAGCTTTGCCGGACAAGTATATGAACATTGTGAGGGACTGCCTGCGTGATTTTGCACAAAAAGTCTACAATACTCTGAAAGAACACGGTTACAACCTTGATGTGATACCGATTGTGTTCGTAGGCGGCGGAGCGGCAGTTATGAGGCTGTTCGGTTCACATGACGGTGGGAATATCCGGTACATTGAGGATATCAAGGCAAATGCAAAGGGATATGAACAACTTGGCAGGATTTTTCTTGCAAAGCATCGTAATCAGATAGGATAGGAGTGGCGCAAATGGCAAAATCAAATATTTGCTATCATAATGTCCGGCTCAATCTTGATAATGAACAGCATTGCAGGATACACAAGGTTCTGGCAGAGCTGAATACAGAAATACACAAATCGGTCAACCAGTTTATCGTCGATGCGGTAGATTACTATATCCGCAGCCTGAATGATGAAAGCCTTGTGAAAGAGACAGGGAAAGCGAAGAAAGATGCCGGGTACATTACGAGGGAAGATTTGGACGGTATAAGGTCAGAGTTGAAAAACGAAGTCAAGAATGAGATTATCCTGCTGCTTGGAGCGGCACTCGGAGCCGGAACAGTGAGGGCGGCAGATGCAGTCATGGGCAGGGGCGGCATGGAAATTAGGACAATGGAAGCGGCTGACAATACGGAGGAAGCAGACGATCCAACCATGACGGAATTGGTTGACGGATGGGGCTAGGAGGAATGTTTTATGGCAGGAATGGTTTTAAGAAAGACCGGAGTGGTATTGCTTACCATATTGAAATGGATATTACTGTTGCTCCCCATTTTTTCTGACTTCAGATTACTCTGGTTGCCTGTCACAGAATTACCCGATATAATGACATTATCTTAAAGAAAGAAAAGTTCCTGGAAACCTACTTTTGCAGAGCCAGGCATCCAGGAACCATTATTAAAACAATGGTTATTATATCAGCTTGAGAGTTGAAAGTTCTATCAAAAAAATAACTCTTCCATATGGATTTATGGTATCTTTAAGTTACCACACTTA
>VSNO01000211.1 GCA_009774375.1 Lachnospiraceae bacterium | reverse complement strand
GTATCGGAATGCCCGACCCGGTGGTGGCGCAGCGGTTTTCCGGTTTTTACCGTGCTTATTCTGTGCGAAACAGCTGGACGGGCGGGACGGGGCTGGCCCTTTCGATCGCGAAATGGATCATCGACAGGCATCAGGGGTACTATGATATCGTGAGCCGCGAAGGGCTGGGGACACGGTTCAGCGTGGTGTTTCCCGGCAGCATGCCTTTCTTTTGACAGAAACCTTAAAAAAATAGGCTCACAAAATAGGAAAAATGCATTGACTAAATTGGAAAATAGTGTTAGGCTATACATGTACATTCTGTGGAGAATCTTACCAGAAGTGTACACAGCTCACTCTAACTATTTAATAATATGAGCGTGCAGGAGCGGTTTATCCCTTCTGCACGCTTATATTATAGATCTGATGCATCTTTATTTCTCAACTTAATTTCTTTTTTCAGGCACCAGCATAAATACCTGCTTCTGCGATTCTGGAACTTCACTGAGTGCCTTGTCCAGCTCGAGTGATTCTTTATAGTCATTGAGACGGTTGATGATATCCGGATTGTTGATATCTTCCTTGTTGATGACCTGGCGGATATAATAGTAGACCAGCAGCTGCAGGTCATTTAAATGGAGATACATGGGATGGCTGTCAATTTCCTGGCAGAGTGCACGGATCCCGTCAAGCTGATCGTGGATGGGATCGATGGCGATCGAGATCTGGTCCATGGTGACGATCAGGCGTTCTTTGTATTCAGTGACGCGGCAAACCTCCTCGACACTGGGACGATTGATCCTGGACAGGCGCGCGAGTTCCTTATCGCACTGCTCTACCCCTTCTAACAGTCTGAATATTTTATTATAAGCTTTACACAGTGTCTGTATCAAACTCTCATATTTCTGCCGATATTCCATATGAATCCTCCTCAAAGTATTTACATAATGATACTACATAAAATATATCGTCAGAATATTCTGAAAACTTAACCTTCCAAAGTGTTATTTTCACAATTTATGTCAGCTCCCGGGCTTCTGCGGATCTCGGCGATCCGACGCAGTACCATGGGCTGCATGGCATATAGAAACAACTGCAGGCTTGGATCATAATTTTTGATCAGGGCCACATCCTCACGGGTGGCGAGCATGCGGTAATTTTTGTCGATATAGACGACATTTTCACTGAACTCAAGTGAAAAGTTAAAGTCTTTGATGCCAAGGATGGAATCACAGCGGACGATGGTGACTGCGTCCGGCGCGGGCAGCTGCATGAAGACGATATCGGGGTTGATCTGGCGGATGACCTGTTCCAGAAAGGGATCGTCATCTTCCATATAAACGGATTCCTGTTCCTCAAAAAAGCTGACAAAGCCAAGCCCGCTCTCGTCGTTTTCAAGGATGCGGTCGTCGTCCGTCCTGCCGTGTATGCCGTTCACCGCATCCAGAAGCGCTGCGACATCGGTCTGCGCCATATTGTGCGCATGGCCCATTCTGTGCAGATAAAAAGCCTCAAAAACAGAGCGCAGCAGGACGAGGCTCATCTTGTTGCAGGTCTCTGGTCTGGTGTATTTCATGAAGAAGTTCATGCAGTTTCTGGTCATGTAATAGTTTACTTTTGTATTGTCACAGCGGTGCATCGGGTTTGCGGCATGGTACAGGTGCGCGGCGCCGAGAGCCACGACCTCGAAGCCCGCCTGCCTGATGCGGAAGCCCCATTCTGTGTCATCCCAATAGAGAAAGTTTTCGGTCGGCAGAAGCCCCACTTTGCGGATCACGTCAGCACGGACCATCATGCAGCAGCTGCTGACGGCATCGCAGTAGACGATATTGGGTATATTATCACTGTCAGGGGTATCTGCATAGAGCATAGAAGCGCGGCAGTGTCTGAAATCGATGGAGATTCCAAACTGCTGTATGTAATGGGGCATATGCCTGTGGTATATCTTGCCGCCCGCAAGGCCGGCTGCAGGGGTTGATGCCATATGCTCCAGCATGACTGTCAATGCATCGGGCGCCACGGTGATCTCCTCGCCGAGACAGCAGATAAACTGGAAACCTTCCTGCAGAGCCTGTCCGATGCCAAGATTGAGCCCGCCGCAGCTGCCCAGATCCGTGTCAGAGCGTATGAGTGAGATCTGTTTTTCATAGGCGCCAGTGATCACGGCCAGAGAGTCGTCGTCCGAGGCGTTGTCGATCACAAAGATCTTCAGGCTGCTGCCCGCTTCGGGCTGTCCGGAGGCTAATACGGATGCGATACAGTCCACAGTGCTTTTTCCTTTATTGTGATTGCAGATGACAACTGCAAGTTTTTCCAGATCTTTCATAGTCATGACCATCCTTTTCTGAGAAGTGTTACTGTTATTGTAACATGAAAAGGCTCCTGTGAACACTTTTCCTGAGATTTTATGAAAGAAATAGTTGAGAAATTATGTAAAGTCCGCTACAATATGATCAGGCAGATTCGAAATAAACAGTCTTTCGGAGTCTTCATTGCACCTAAGGCTGCAAAATCAGGTGCAGAAAGACTTTCGGGAGCCTATAATAAGAACATGGAGGATGAGTATGAAATTCAGTTTGTGCATGATCGTGAAAAATGAGTCTGAAATATTGCGGGACTGTCTCGATTCATTGAAGGATATTATGGATGAGATCATCATTGTGGACACGGGTTCTACGGACGAAACCAAAAAGATAGCGGCAGAGTACACGCCGTACCTGTATGACTACGCGTGGAACGATGATTTTGCGGCTGCCAGAAATTTCGCATTCTCAAAGGCGACCGGTGACTATATCTACTCGGCGGACGCCGACGAGGTTTTGGATCATGAGAATCAGGACAAGCTCAAAGCGTTGAAGCGCGCTATACTGCCCGAGGTGGAGATTGTGCAGATGATCTACGTGACAGAGCAGCTCAACCATCCGACAGAAAACTTTACGCGTGATCTGCGTCCCAAGCTCTTTAAGCGGCTCAGGGAGTTCACATGGATCGAGCCGATCCATGAGACTGTGAATATCAATCCGGTCATATATGACAGTGATATTGAGATCCAGCACCGTCCGCAGGGCAGTCACAGCAGCAGGGACTTCGGGGTGTTCGAGAAGATCCTCGCGGAGCGGGGGGCGCTGTCTGACCGGCTGATGGGCATGTATCTGCGGGAGCTTTACAAGGCGGGCACGGAGGAGGAGCTCAAGACCGCAGAAGGATTTTTTGAGCGGTCCTGGGTCGAAAAGAGCGCGGAGGGAAAGGAGCTGCTGTGCCGTCAGATCATCGCTGTGCTCATGAAGATCTACAGGATATCAGATGACCCGGTCAGCATGCTGAAGGTGGCTTTGAGCGAGGAGGCGACGGTACCGTCGGCGGAGATGTGTATGGAGCTCGGATATTTCTTTATGAAAAAGGAGGATTTTGAGGAGGCGGCCAAGT
This sequence comes from Lachnospiraceae bacterium, assembly GCA_009774375.1. GTDB lineage: Bacteria > Bacillota > Clostridia > Lachnospirales > Lachnospiraceae > COE1. The sequence goes on along the minus strand of VSNO01000211.1, from coordinate 3,030 downwards.
GGTTCCACAGGGCGGGCTATGACTGTGAGAGCGAGATCGATGTGGCGAGCAGCGGGACGTCCGCTTTTATGGCATTGGCGCTGTGCTGCAGGAAGCTTGCCAAATCGCCCAGAGTCAGGGCGCTTCCGCAGAGAGAATACGAACTGGAGTGTGCGAGATTGACAGAGCAGGCTGCGGAGTACGAACAGCTTGCGAGGGACTGGAAGCCGGTGGAGCCGAAATTATTTAATTAAATGGGATCGATCAGGGGAGTGCAGGAAATGAACTACGATTATCTGGTAGTCGGTGCAGGTCTTTTTGGCGCTGTATTTGCCAACGAAATGAGAAAACTGGGAAAAAAGTGTCTTGTTATCGACAGGAGAGATCATATTGCGGGAAATATTTATACAGAGAAGATCAGAGGGATCCAGGTCCATAGATACGGCGCGCATATTTTTCATACGTCGGACAGGAGGATCTGGCGCTATGTCAATGATCTGGCGGAGTTCAACAATTATATCAATTCACCGGTAGCAGTATACAGGGACGAGCTCTACAATCTTCCATTTAATATGAATACTTTTGCGAAGATGTGGAATGTGCGGACTCCAAAAGAGGCAGCGGAGCGCATTCAGGCGCAGATAGCGGAGCTGGATATCAGGGAGCCTGCAAATCTGGAAGAACAGGCTCTGTCCCTGGTCGGAACAGATATTTACATGAAGCTCGTCAAAGGCTATACCGAGAAGCAGTGGGGACGCGACTGCAGGGAGCTTCCTGCATTTATCATCAGGCGTCTGCCGGTCCGGTTCACTTTTGACAACAATTACTTCAATGACCCGTACCAGGGAATTCCCAAGGGCGGGTATACAGGCATGGTGGCAAAGCTTCTCGACGGGATCGAAGTGCGGCTTGGCACTGCGTTTGAGGACTTTGTGCGGAAGGATGAGACCAGTGACGTTTACGTCACCAGGGATGGACAGCGCTCGTTTGGCAAAGTGCTTTACACGGGCATGATCGATGCCTTTTTCGGGTATTGCGAGGGTGCATTGGAGTATCGTTCCCTTGAATTTCAGACAGAACTTCTGGAGGGGGAGGAGAATTATCAGGGAAATGCGGTGGTCAACTATACGGAGAGGGAGATCCCGTTCACGCGCATCATCGAACACAAGCATTTTGAGTTTGGCCACCAGCCGGACACGGTCATCACAAGGGAGTATCCCAGAGAGTGGAAGCGCGGTGACGAGCCGTATTATCCGGTCAATGATGAGCGCAACGCCGCACTGTACCAGAAATATCTGCAGCTGGCGTCCATGCAGAAAAATGTGCTTTTTGGAGGCCGGCTCGGGCAGTATCAATATTATGACATGGACAAAGTGATCGCGGCAGCGCTCGAAATGGCTGCAAAGGAAAACGTCGCCTGAAAGCGACGTTTTTTTACATGTAATTATTGTATAACATTCCGGTATAGATACTCGTCATATATGGATTTGGATAGCTCGTGTTGGGATTTGAGTACGCACAGATCCTTCTGTCGATGTATTCCATCGGGTCGAGCGAGATAGCGCTCAGTTTTCTCAGGATCTGAGATCCGAATCCCTTAATGGCGGCCGCGTCAGTGATCCTGTCGCTCTTCTGATAGTCGAGCGTGGCGTCGGCATTGACGATGATCCCATATTTCTCGAGGCTGTAACTGTGCAGATCCAGGAACTTGTGCAGATCCTTGGATAAAAGCTTCGTGAGCGCCTCCTCGGTCTCATCGTTGATCACGCCGTTCATAAAACGGTTGTAGCCCTCCACGAATGTCTCGATATTGTTGGAGAGCGATTCTGCATCGGGGTACAGGCCGATCCTGGCACTGGCATTGGCGGAAGCCGTGTTCTTCGCGCCGGCAAGGGCAGCTGCGCGCGCTGTGATCTTGTCGGATATGCCTGCGTCCGCAGTGGAATTCTCAGGATGCAGGGTCACATGGTATGCGCCGTGCACACTGAATGAATTGGAATAAGAAGACTCCTCGTTTCCGTTGATGCTGTAGATCGCGTTGGCGGCCTCCCGGATCGTTTTGTTCAATCCCAGATAGTCAACGATACCGCTGCGGTAGGTGGTGTTATCATCCGTGATCGTGAAGTGGCGTTCTCCCTGGACGGGAAGTCCGTAGGCATCGGAAGTCACCTCCAATGCTGAGAGTCCCCGCGTCTCGACGACCCTTGCTGACACGCCGATATCGGAATTGTTGATCAGGCGGGAGAGCTTTTTCTGCAGGGCGTTGTTTGTGTCGCCCTCATGTACATTAAACTGCAGCTCGTAATGGAGCTTGTTGGTCAGGATGTCAAAAGAATAGCTTCCAGGCTCCAGTGAGACTGGCTGGTTTGCTTTCAGATATCTGCTGGTGTTGACCTGCGGAGATGCAAAGTTTTCCACTTCCAGTGTAAAGCCCGTCGGCACCTCACCGTCGGCATCGTCGGGTTCGTATTCCACGCTCGCCAGCGATTCATTGTCGCTGTAGGCCGATTTCATGGAAAACAGGTCGTCATCATCGCTGAGCGAATCGATCGTCTGTTTCAGGTTGTTGGCGCTTTCCTTCAGATGAATGGCATACGCGATCGAGCGCGGTGTGGGATCCGTGAGATAGAGCGGGGCAAAACGGTTTCTCCACTGGATGGTGCTGTATAGATTTTGCAGTTCGCTGGAGTCATGCATGGAAAACCGGGAACTGCGCTTGTTGTGTTTCCTGTCGGAATCGCGCATGTCCTGACTGCCGTATGTGGCCATATACTGGTCCAGAGCCTGCAAAGTGTTCATGGTAACTGACATACTGATGTCCTCCTTCCTTGGGTAATCAATACAGGTCTTATGTGAACTTGTTTTTGAACACATAATTGAATATAAAATTCAAGAAACTTCCCTGTTTTAGAGACATGCAGGACTTTAATTGCGTGAATATTCGCAAAAATGTTATGTATATCTCTTATTATGTTAAACTTATCACGAATTGTGTGAAAATGCAAGGGGTTTACCCTAGAAAAAATGAAAAATTTTTCCACAATTGTGTCA
>VSNO01000210.1 GCA_009774375.1 Lachnospiraceae bacterium | reverse complement strand
TATTATAATGTATATCTGTTCATGGGGATGATCTTTACGATCATAGGCAGCTTTCTGATCATGGGGATCAGCTATGTTCCGGCTTTCCACTCCTTTATCGAAAGAGAGGCTTACGGATCGGCAGCATATTTCTTGCTCGTGGCGCGCAGCTTCAGCACCTATTTTGTCAATATGTCCATCTTTCTCGGATTTGCGGCGACCTTTCCCGAGGTGCAGGTACTGCTGATGTTCATTGTTCCTATCAAGGTGAAGTGGATGGGGATCGCGTACGGTGTGCTTCTGGCGGTGCAGTTTTTGCAGAGCGGCATCATTGGGAAGATCATCATCGGATCATCGCTGCTCAATTTTGTCGTGTTTTTCCTGATGACGAGGAGCGGGATCGGTATGCGCATCTCGCCGCGGCAGGTGCGGAGGCGCCATGAGTATAACAGGGAAGTCAAGCGGGCAAAGCCGGCGAGCGTGTCAAAACATAAATGCGCGATCTGCGGCAAGAACAGTGAGGACAATCCCGAGGCGGAGTTCCGGTTCTGTTCAAAATGCAATGGAAACTATGAGTATTGTCAGGATCATCTGTTTACACATACACATGTGAAATAAGGAGCAGTGTGCTGTTATGGAATTGAATCAGACAAATTTTGCACAGATCCTTGAAGAGCTGAGGGATACGGCGAGGCTTCAGGGGAATATGCTGACCAGCGGGCAGATCAGCGAGGCTTTTGACCAGTGGCAGTTAGATGACGGAAAACTGGCGCTGATCCATGGCTATTTTCGGAATAATCACATCGGAATTGACGAGCCGGGAGATACGCAGGATGATCTGCCGGGCGATGATGTCAGTTTCCTGGAAATGTATCTCGGGGAACTGAACGGGCTGCCGCCGGTATCGGACGGCGAAAAGCGGGCTGTGATGATGTCGGCGCTTGCAGGCGACAGGGATGCACAGGCAAAGCTGGTGGAGATCTCGCTGCCGCAGGTCGTGGAGATCTCCAGGCTCTATGCAGGACAGGGGGTATTTGCGGAGGATCTGATCGGAGAGGGAAATGTCGCGGCTGCCACGGCTGTGACCATGCTGGAATGCGTGGAAGACATCAGCGAGGTGGAAAGCTTTATCGGAAAGATGATCATGGATGCCATGGAGGAACTGGTCAGTGAAGATTCCAGCAGCCGCCAGATCGACGAGAACGTACTGGAGAGAGTCAACGAAGTGAATGACAAGGCAAAAGAACTGTATGACAGCCTTCTGCGCAAAGTCACTGTAAAAGAGGTGGCGGACGAGCTTGGCATCACGGAGGGGGAAGTGAGGGAAGCAGTGAAATTCTCGGCGGACAGCATCGCGTATATAAACGTTTTGGAAGATTAATTGGAGACAGAAATGGAAATGCAGCAAAATAATGATTTCAAATATGTGATCCAGGACACGAACTGTGTCTATTTTGGCAGAGAGCTGACTTATGCGGATATGATGGAGAAAGATGATATTCCGTTCAAATTCAAAGCGGTGATCAATTCCCATATTGCGAGGGACATCGATCTGAACAGCAAAATGACAGATCATCTTTTACAGATCTCGGAAGAAGAATTTTCATACCGTATTTTTGATCAGTTAAAACTGACGGTACGTGTCTGTTACAAAGTCCGGAAAAAAAAGATCGGCGGCAGGATGACAGACAAATGGATCCACAAGTCCTGTCCGCTCAGGCAGTTCTGCAGCGAGTACCGCACGCAGGTGGCAGGCGGTGATATGATGATCGAGGACTGCTCGATCTCAAAACTGGCATTGATGATGCTGAGTATATAATTAATTAAGAAGGGATTATAATGATGAAAAAGATTGAAGATTTGACCTCTTACGAAGTGGTAGAAAAAAGACAGATCGACGACATCGGCTCCATGAGCTGGCTCTTGAGGCACAAAAAGACGGGTGCGAGGATCGCGCTGCTGAGCAATGACGATGAGAACAAGGTCTTCTACATCGGTTTCCGCACACCGCCCACAGACTCAACGGGTGTGCCGCATATCGTGGAGCATACCGTGCTGTGCGGTTCCAGGGATTTCCCGGTAAAGGATCCCTTTGTGGAGTTGGTGAAGGGGTCACTGAATACGTTCTTAAATGCCATGACATACAGCGACAAGACGGTATATCCTGTTGCGAGCTGTAATGACAAGGATTTTCAAAATCTGATGCATGTGTATCTGGATGCAGTATTTTACCCCAATATCTACAATGAAAAGAAAATATTCCAGCAGGAAGGCTGGCACTATGAGATGGAGGATGAGGACAGCCCGCTCACGCTCAATGGAGTCGTCTATAATGAGATGAAGGGAGCTTTTTCGTCGCCGGATGAAGTCAACGACAGGGAAGTAGTCAATTCACTGTTCCCGGATACGCCGTATGGCGTGGAGTCGGGCGGCGATCCCAAGGAGATCCCGACGCTCACGTATGAACAGTTTCTGGCGTTTCATGGAAAGTATTACCATCCGTCAAACAGCTATATCTATCTGTATGGAAATATGGATATGGTTGAAAAGCTGGAGTGGATCGATGAGAACTATCTGAGCCAGTTTGACAGGATCGAGGTGGATTCTGCATTAAAACCACAGACGGCATTTGACAGGACTGCAGAGAAATATAAGGAATATCCGGTCATGGAGGGGGAATCGCTGGAGGACAACACATATCTGTCCTATAATACGGTTGTCGGGACAAGCCTGGACAAAGAGCTGTACTATGCCATGGAGATATTGGAGTATGCATTGTGCTCGGCTTCCGCGGCACCCCTGAAAATGGCGCTGATCCACAAAAATATCGGCACAGAGGTCTATACAGTGTATAACAATGGTATTTATCAGCCGTATTTCTCCATTGTGGCAAAGAACGCAAATGTCTCACAGAAAGAAGAGTTCGTGCAGACGATCGAGAGTGAGCTTGCCCGCATTGTAAAGGAAGGGATTGACAAGAAGTCACTGCTCGCAGGTCTGAATTACTATGAGTTCCGGTACAGGGAGGCAGACTTTGGCTCTTATCCAAAAGGGCTGATGTACGGCCTGCAGATGCTTGACTCATGGTTATACGATGACAATATGCCGTTTGATATGATCGAGGCTATCGATATCTTCAAGGACCTGAAGGAAAAGATCAATACCGATTACTATGAGAGACTGATCGAAAAGTATCTGATCCAGAACCAGCACAGATCAGTCCTTGTGGTCGCACCCAGAGAGGGACTCACCGCGAAGGAAGAAAAAGAGCTCGCGGACAGGCTATCTGTATACAAGGCGGGACTGACCGACGAGGAGATCAGACAGATCGTTGCAGAGACAAAGGCGCTGCGGGAGTATCAGGAACTTGAGGACATGCCGGAAGATCTCGCCAGGATACCGATGCTGAAACGCGAGGATATGAAAAAGGAAGCGGAGGATTTTGTGAACGAGGTCCGCAGGATCGGGGATACAAATGTTCTCTTTCACGATATCCAGACGAACGGCATCGGCTACATCAGACTGATCTTTGATGCCGCCAATATTCCGGCGGAACTGTTTTCATATATTGGGATCCTGAAAAATGTGCTGGGTTATGTGGACACTGACAAATACAGCTACGGAGAGCTCTGCAATGAGATCAATATCCATACAGGGGACATCGTGAGCAGCGTCAATACCTATGTTAACGCCAAGAAGCTGGATGAATACAAGCTTACATTTGAGATGAAGACAAAAGCCATGTACGATGAACTGCCTGCGGCATTTGAGCTGATGACAGAGATCATGACGGCATCCAGACTCGACGACGGGGAACGGCTCCTCGAGATCCTTGAGGAGTTAAAGTCGATCATGCAGGGAAACATGACTTCTGCGGGACATACTTTCGCCGCAGTGAGGGCGATGTCGTATTTTAGTGAGACAGCAGCTGTGTCAGAGCTTGTGAACGGTCTGCCGTGCTACCGTATGCTCGAGGAGCTCACGGCTGATTTTGACAGCCATAAGCAGGAGCTGATCGGCAGGCTCACAGAACTTACAAAGTGCATATTCAGACCGGAAAACCTCCTGGTCGATATCACAGCCACCGAGGAAGGCTTTGAGAAAGTAAAAGCGCTCGTCGCGCCCATGAAGGCAGAGCTTTTTACCGGGCCTGTGACGAAGGAACGTTTTGAGATCGTTACAGAGAAGAAGAACGAAGGCTTTTCCACATCGGCCCAGATACAGTATGTGTGCCGTGCCGGCAACTATATGACAGATACGGACTATGCATATACAGGTGCGCTGCGTGTGCTGAAAGTGATGCTCCGGTATGACTATCTGTGGATCAACGTGCGTGTCAAAGGCGGTGCATACGGCATTATGTGCAATTTCGGCAAGACTGGCGACAGCTATCTTGTCTCCTACAGAGACCCCAATCTCAAAAAAACAGTTGACATCTTCGAGAAAACGAGTGATTATTTAAGAGAATTTACCGCGGACGAGCGCACGATGACCAAGTATATCATAGGTGCGGTCAGCGATATGGATGTGCCGATGACACCCGCAGTCAAAGGCAGCAGGTCTTCGAGCGCGTACCTGACAAACCTTGACTTTGCGGAGGTACAAAAAGAGCGCGACGAAGTGCTCGCCTGCAGTCCGGAGAGCATCAGGGCTCTGGCTGGTTATCTGGATGCGATCATGTCACAGGAGGTCGTGTGCGTGGTTGGAAACGGCCAGTCCATTGATGAGAATAAGGAAATGTTTATGAAAGTGGAGAACCTTTTTCATTAAAACCCTGACAAAAGCGTATCTGTTCGTAATGGAGGAAAATATTGTATGAACGAAAAATATAAGTCCGGTTTTGCGGCGCTGATCGGCAGACCGAATGTAGGGAAGTCAACACTGATGAACTGTCTGATCGGACAGAAGATCGCCATCACGTCAAAGAAACCGCAGACCACCAGGAACCGCATACAGACAGTGTATACCTCTGATGAAGGACAGATCGTCTTTGTCGATACGCCAGGTATCCACAAAGCCAGGAACAAGCTTGGCGACTATATGGTCAACGTGGCAGAGCACAGTCTGCGGGAGGTGGACGTCATCTTGTGGCTGGTGGAGCCGACAGACTATATCGGCGCGGGCGAGCAGCATATCATAGAGCAGCTGAAAAAGGCAAAAGCGCCTGTCATACTGGTGATCAATAAGATCGATACCGTGAAAAAGGACCAGCTTCTCGGATATATTGATGTGTATCGGAAAGAGCTGGATCTTGCCGAGGTGGTGCCGGTGTCAGCGCTGAAAAAGGACAACACGGATGTGCTCATCACACAGATCATGAAATATCTGCCATACGGACCGGCGTTTTACGACGAGGATACTGTCACGGATCAGCCGACGAGACAGATCGTGGCAGAGCTGATCCGGGAGAAAGTGCTCCGCAGTATTGATGAAGAGATCCCGCATGGTGTGGCAGTGACGATCGAGTCCATGAAGTACAGGAAAAAGATTGTTGATATCGATGCCACGATCATCTGTGAAAAGGATACTCACAAGGGGATCATCATCGGCAAGGGCGGAGCCATGCTCAAAAAGATCGGCAGCATGGCCCGTCCCGAGATCGAGGAATTACTGGAACAGCATGTCAATCTCCAGCTGTGGGTGAAGGTGAAAAAGGACTGGCGGGACAGCGATTTTCTGATCAGGAACTTTGGTTATGATCCCAGAGAAAATGAATCGATCTAATGAATAAAATCGTCCCATAAGCACACCCTAGTTATGTAAAGCTTGTGGGTGACTGTATGAGGGAGCTGCTCACAATGCAAGTATTGTGCAGACATGCCGGTTCCTGGGGATCTGGCGGCCGCACGAGATACAGAAAGGGCAGGGACAGTAGATGCACGAGGATGGATGGAGCCGGTTTATGCAGACAGGACAGGTATACGATTATCTGGCTTACAAAGGGCATCCTGAGATGGAATCAGCCGAGGGTAAGGCGGGAGAGATACATGAGCGCGGGAATACAGGATTTCGTGATACTGACAGGGATCGTTATCAAGGCAGAACCGATGGGAGAGTACGATAGGAGAGTAGTTCTCCTGACGAAAGAGAGAGGGAAGATATCAGCCTTTGCCAAGGGCTCCAGGCGCCCGGGCAACAGGCTGATGGCGCCTGCGAATCCCTTTTCATTCGGCCAGTTTAAGCTGTATGCAGGCAGGAGCTCTTACACTCTGGCAGACGCGGAGATCACCAATTACTTCGAGGAACTTCGGCAGGATTTTGCGGGAGCCTGCTATGGCATGTATTTCCTGGAGATCTGTGATTATTATACGAGAGAGAACAATGATGAGACCGGGATGCTCAAACTCTTATACCAGTCGCTTCGGGCACTGGTATCTCCAAGTTTTGACGACCGGCTGGTGAGATATATTTTTGAGCTAAAATCGATCATGCTGAACGGAGAATTTCCAGGAGTGGGCATAAAGGATGCGCTTATGCAGGCGACGGCATACACGATTGATTACATAATGAAAACGCCTGTTGAAAAACTTTTTTCATTTTCTGTCAG
>VSNO01000021.1 GCA_009774375.1 Lachnospiraceae bacterium | reverse complement strand
CTTACGCATCACTTTTGAGGGCGTTTCGATAAATTCCACTCCTGCCCCCTCATCAAATGCCCGGCGTTGTTCCATGTTGTCAAAATCCAAATCAATCATCTTGCAGAGCCGCCTTAATACTGTCTTTTTCTGCATTTCTCCGGGGCTTTCTTTCCAAGCCTGACTATTCTTTGCCTTTGAATATGTGGCGCGTGTCTTTTCAATCTCAGCTACGCTCATTGTGTCGTACATCATGGAACCATCCTTATACAGCACAACCGCAAACGCTCCGATTACTTCTCCATCGCTGAACGGAACAGGCTTAAAATTGATGCTCTGTTCTCCCCTCTCGATAGATTCCTCAAAAAAATCGCCTTTCCGCACCAGCTTAGCGTATATATCCTTGATAGGATTCCTGCTGTACTTTTTGCAGAGTTTGATTTCCCCTTTGTAATCCGTCTGAAACTGAACCTTGCCCCCATAAGGAATTGCGTAACATTCCCTGTTAAAGAAGTCCAATCCCAAATATGCTCCTTTTGCTAAAGTGATTCCCACAGATGCCGGGGCAATGCCGCCAAAATCTTTCAGATTGTCTTTGACTACCGTAATGCAGTTCAGAATAAATCTCTGCTGATTCAGGTCTGACGGCAACGCCTTTGTATGAGCGTTCAATTCAGCGATAACACTTTGTTCAACTTCCGCAAGGTATTGCTTTTTTGTTATCTGTGCCTCTCCCATTTTCCATTTCCTCCATTTCTCTCACTGCTAAAGTGATAATATTAACTTCACGCCTTATGGCGTAATGTCTGATTTCATCCGGCAGTAGGATATTCATGTACTCTGCATCCAGTCCATTCAGTTCTATTTTGCGTGTGCAGATATAGACAACATGAAGAAACTCCCTATCGGTCAACGTGATCTGCTCCTGTTCTGCCGCTTTTCTTATTCTCTCATAATCAATTTCCGTAAATTTCATATGATATTTCAGCCTCCCTTGCCAGAATCTTTTCGGAATAGGCTGTGCTGTATATCCCATCTTCCAGAAGTTTTTCTGCCGTGGATTCTCCGCAGTTGTAGCACATAAGAACCATGCTTGCATCATGGTATTTAATAAACAGCTCCGCTAAAAAGTCTACTGATACTTTCAGATTGCCGTATGGGTCGTATATATCCTCTACGCCCAATCTCCGCATCCGTTCTTGATGCCACTTGTCGTTTATCATGGCGTATCCTTTGCAAGAACCGTCCGGGCTTTCCGCATCCCATTGGTAGCCGCTTTCCGTTTCAATCAAGGCAAGCATAAAGGGATAACTGATATTGCTTTGCTCGCATAGGTTATACAGATGCACTCTGACTGATTCCGGCAAGCATCCCCCGGTGTCTTTGTACTCTTGCGGTATATCCCACTCCGGCACATCTTTCCATTCATTCAATGTCACATCACGCCCTGCGTATGGTTCATCCTCGCTTTCATCATTGAAAATAATCCTGATTTCTATATCCTGCGTAGGAAACTCCGGTGTAATTGTTTTCTGTTCTTCTGCCGGATTCTGTTCTACGGTAATGACTGTGATTTCTTTTGGTTTATCCTTAATCGTTGCAAATGTAGTTACCAAAACTAAGGAAGATATAACGCCCAGAACAATTCTTGCGTAAATTCGCAAATGCTGTGTCCTTTTATCGAATCTACTTCGCAAGTCTTTTTCCTCCATTCTCCCCACCATTGACGAATATCCCCAAATTTACCCCCTTGTCATTCTCAACCGCAAACATCAATTCTTCCCTTGTGGTGATACCATACTCGGATGCAAGATATTCCTGAATCCGCTTCGCCTGTTCACTCATACTCTGCATCCCCCTTTATACTTTTCCCCCAGAAGCATCAATTCTGATATGCTCTGCTGTAAAGAACTAAGCCTATCCATGATGTCCTGCAATTCTTCCTGCTTCTCTTTCCCGATTGTTCCATCATCCGCAATATCAAGCAGTTTTTCTTTAATATCCTCTACTTCCCTCATGCTCAACTTTTTGATAAGCCGAATTGCTACGCTTTCAACTGACTTGATTTCTGTCGCTATGTTCATGGCCCGCCCTATCGGACATTCCCCTTTGCAGTATAAAGACCGCAATTCCGGGGCATTATACAAGTCCGCCATGAGAACAACCATATCGACCGGGACCGTCTTTGTCACACCCAATTCATACTTTTGCAATGATGATACTGATATTCCCAGAAGTTCCGCAGCTCCCTCTCGACTGGATAGCTTCTGGTTGTGCGTTGCAGCTTCTTTTCTGCAACGAAAGTATATGTTGTCGTGTTCAATCGTACATTCGTTATCCATTTTCCTGTTACCTCCTGCGATGTAAAATATAGATGTGCTTACAGGAAGTTGCCAGAATCAGCAATGCCGAGAACGTCACTAATTTCTTTGACTATGTTTGGGCTATAAGTCCTGCCGTTGATGATACCGCTTATCCATCTTACGGTTTTCCCGGTCTTTTCAGCCAAATCCTCCATAGTCATATCCTGCTTAATCATGGCAATCTTTGCTTCCTTGCACCATTGCGGAAGGACGGCTCTTTTTTTCATGTGGCTTCCTCCTTTTTTGTGGTTTACTTTTGCCATCAAAACCGCTAGAATAATTTTGAATGTTCTTTTTTGTGTAGCACATTTTGATAGCGTTTTGTAGTTCGTATTTAGAAGTATAGCGTACCATAGTGCGTTGTGTCAAGCGTTATTTTCCAAATGTGCGTCTATTTTAATATGCGGAGGTACGTTATCATGGAAACCATTGAAAAATTCTACGAAACTGTCAATCGGGTATGTAGGGAAAAAGGAACTACTGCTACTACTGTGCTTAAAGCAATCGGGGCATCCTCTGGGAACGTCAGCAAGTGGAAAAAGGGGTCTATCCCGAACATTGACCTTGCTTTACGTTTTGCCCGGTATCTGGGTATTACACTTGATTATCTTGTAACTGGTGAGGATGCTTATTCTGCCCCTCTGCCTATTCCCGATGCTGAATTAAGTGCGGATGATGCAGACTGGCTTTCTATCATCCGGGGCATACCAGCGGAAAAACAGGAAATGTGCAAAGATTTTCTGCGTACCCACGCCTATGTGCCTGAAAAGTATGCGGACAAGAAAAAAGCATAGTCACTTTTGAATATTTCGAGTGGTTCAGAAGCCAGAAACGGAGGGATGATTATGTCTTTTGACAGACACACTCAATTTATGTTATCCGGCCACCCTGCCGGATTTGATGTTGTGGATTTTTGGGAATGGCATGGAGCAAACTGTCTTGACGGTTCTATCCGTGGCAGTATGGCAGAATTTGTGATTATGAAAGCTCTTGGGATAAAACAGGAACGGAAAGCATGGGCGGCATACGACCTTGATTTTCATGGATATTGCATCGAAGTAAAATCTACATCGCTATTTACTTTGAAACATGGAAAAGATGTTAGGCAGTATGTAGGAAATCAGCGGCTTACTTTCAGCATTGAGCCGAAGCATATTCACCAGATCGGCGGTGACTGGACTTCCCGAAACCGCAATTCGGACCTCTACATTTTCGCCCTACTCACGTCCCCCGATGCCTCTCTGCTGGATGCGTGGGAATTTTACGCCGTTCCTACTTCTGTTCTGGATGATATGTTCCCGGAACACAAAACCATTTCAATCACTTCGATTGAAAACGCCGGATTCCAGAAATGCGGATATTCCTCACTTCTGCAGACCGTGAATCAATTATTATTCGGAGGTTCAATGATGAGCGAAAAACAGACTTCTACCGTCCGTGTCGGTAGCGAACAAGAAAAAGAAGAATTGCAGCGCCTAATTGCCTGTTATCAGGCCGCAAATTCCCACGACAGGGAATCAGTATGGGTATCGCTCGGAAAATACCTGAATGGGTCTAATTCAGCGCAAGGGGGAAAGGGATTTGAAAATCAATACACTTCCGCAGGAAGTCAGAACTAAGGTTGCTATTTATATCCGTGTTTCAACAGTCTATCAGGTAGATAAGGATTCTCTACCTATGCAGCGGAGTGACCTTGTAACTTATTGTAAGCTGATTCTGGAAACAGATAATTATGAGATTTTTGAGGATGCCGGATATTCCGGCAAGAATACTGACCGCCCGGCCTTTCAGGATATGATGAAACGTGTCCGTGACGGAGAATTTACGCATATCCTCGTCTGGAAGATTGACCGCATATCCAGGAATCTTCTTGACTTTGCGAATATGTATCAGGAATTGAAGTCGCTTGGTGTTACCTTTGTCAGTAAAAGCGAACAATTTCAGACAAATACTGCAATGGGTGAAGCCATGCTCAAAATCATTCTGGTGTTTGCAGAATTAGAGCGTAATATGACTTCGGAGCGTGTGACCGCTACCATGATTGACCGGGCCAGCAAGGGCATCTGGAACGGCGGCAGAATCCCTTATGGATATGATTACGATTATGGGAAAAGGGAATTTTTATTGAATGAGGATGAAGCCCCGGTTGTGAAACTGATTTACGATTTATATTTAGAGCATCGTTCACTTGTCTATATCGTGAAGTATCTGGATGAGAAGCAAATACGCACCCGGCTTGGTTTTCAGTTTTCGCCTACCACTCTGCATATCATCCTGCGTAACCCTTTTTACATTGGCACTTACCGCTATAATCATTATCGGAACCCGTGGACGAGAGAAGAAAAGGATAAGTCCGAGTGGATAATGGTAGAAAACCACCATCTGTCAATCATTGAGGAATCTCAATTTAAAGCCGTTAATGAAATTCTGGATGTCAATGCCCGGATGGTTCGCACTCCCGGAAAGCAATGTGTTAGAAAGAATACGCACGTTTTTAGTGGACTTATTTTTTGTGGTCTGTGTGGTAAGGCAATGCACTCCACTCCCGGAAAAAAACTTGTATCTGGGTATCGTCCATCAAAATATAACTGTCCCCAGATACGCCGGGGTATGGCCTGCAATAACACATACGTCAATGATTCTGTTATCGGGGAATTTATGATAAACCTTATCCTGAATATCCTAAATGCAAGAAAATTTATTGATGAGGAAACAACACTGGATCAGCTTCAATCTATGATACTTATGAACGGTGTTTTCTCCGATGTGCAGTCCATTTCTCCGGACGGATTGCAAGAACTATTAAACCTTTTTCATCATTCCTCCGATGATGCGATATTCAAGCCTCGAAAACCCAAAAAAGCGAATATTGCCCCAGAAATGAAAAAACTTCGTGCTGATAAGTTGAAAGTAGAAAGAGCAATAGACAGGCTTAAAAACCTGTATCTCTATTCCGATGATTCTATGTCAGAAAGCGAATATATCATAGAGCGCAGCAAGCTCACCGATAAACTGGAAGAGTATAATGAGCAACTTGGCATCCTTGCGAAAGAATCCGTTTCAAAGGCAATCAGCGACGAGGATTTTGTCAGAGCCGCCAGCCAGTTCATATTAAGCCGCCAGCTGCAAGATAAAACATACATCTTTTACAGAAAACTCGCAGAGGTTACAAATGTGGATGTCTTGCGTGAGTTCTTTACCGGACTTGTGGATTCTATATCGGTATCATACAGCCGGATAACAAATGTTATATTCCTGAACGGTCTTTCCCTCACATTTTCCTATGCAGAAAAGGAGCCGCCTATTGAGTAGGTAGCTCCTTTTTTATTTGATTTATTTATCACAATACTCTGTGCCAGATAAGGCGCAATCTTCGCATCCTTTATAGTAGTGGCAATCGCTACACTTCTTTACTACATCCATGCACCTTTCTTCGTATTCCTCCGCTTTTGCCATAGGGCAAGTACCATCAACACATGGCACGCCTACATAATCTTTGCATATTTTCATTGCACGTCCTCCGAAAATCCAAAATTTATGCGGACTTTATGTGACTTCCGAAAAGTGCATTTTGGGTACTAATATATAAACATAGCATCCCCAAAAGAAAAGAACCTGTACCGCTCCCGGACTGCGATCTTATATGCATTTAGTACATTCTCGCGCCCTGCTAGCGCAGAAACGAGCATGATGAGTGTGGATTCCGGCAGATGAAAATTGGTGATCAGATCGTCGAGCACCTTAAACTGGTAACCGGGATAGATGAAGATCTCCGTATCGCCGCTCCCGGCGACTACTTTCCCGTCCGCATCGGCCGCGCTCTCTATCGTGCGGCAGCTCGTCGTCCCCACACAGATCACCCTGCCTCCTGCCTGCTTTGTACTGTTTATGAGATCAGCTGCCTCCTGCGTCACCTGATAGAACTCGGAGTGCATATGGTGGTTCAGAAGATTTTCTTCTTTGACGGGACGGAAGGTTCCCAGCCCGACATGCAGCGTGACACAGGCAGTCCTCACCCCCTTCTTCCGGATCGTCTCCAACAGCTCCCTCGTAAAGTGCAGCCCAGCCGTCGGCGCCGCCGCCGAACCTTCATATCTGGCATAAACAGTCTGATAACGTTTCTTATCCGCAAGCTTATGCGTGATATACGGCGGAAGCGGCATCTCCCCGAGCCGGTCCAGAACCTCCTCAAAGATCCCTTCATACTGAAACTGTATGAGACGGTTTCCCTCGTCAACCACGCCGACGACCTTTCCAGTGAGCAGTCCATCGCCAAAGCTGATAACCGCCCCTTCCCTCGCCTTTTTGCCGGGCTTCACGAGCGTTTCCCACACATCGTTTTCGCGGCGTCTGAGCAGGAGCACCTCGATCGATGCACCTGTCCCGGCTTTTATCCCCATGAGCCTGGCGGGGATGACTTTGGTATCGTTCAGCACCAGACAGTCCCCCTCATGCAGATATTCCACAATGTCGGTGAACATCCTGTGCTCAACCGCTCCAGTCTCTTTATCGAGCACCAGAAGTCTCGAACCCGACCTGTTCTCGAGCGGGTCCTGGGCGATCAGCTCTGGCGGCAGGTCGAAATAAAAATCTTTCTTCAGCAATTCCTTCATAACTATCAACACCTTCCGAAGCCCGCTACATCCGAAGCTCGATGCCAAGTTCCTCCAGACCGTTCAGTATCTTCTTCATGGCTCCCGATACGTCGCTCTCCTCGAGTGTTCTGTCCTTGGCACGGAATGTGATCGAGTAAGCCACCGACTTGAACCCGGGCTTGATCTGACTGCCCTCATAGATGTCAAACAGCTGATACTCCTCCAGAATCTTTCCCCCGCGCTGCGCGATCACTTTCTCGATGTCACCCACAAGGATATTTTTCGGAACCACCATACTGATGTCGCGCGACACTGCAGGATATTTCGCGATCCCCTCATATTTTCTGTCGAAGGAGGCAAACGGAAGGATCTCCGGCATATCCAGCACGGCGATGTACACTTTCGTGTCAATATCATACTGATCCGCGACCTCAGGATGAACCTCGCCCAGATAACCGATCACTTTGTCCTCATATCGGATCAGCGCCTGGCGCCCTGGATGCAAAAATGTCTTGTCCGCCTTCGGATCATACTCCGCCTTCTTCTTCATGCCAACGCTCTCGAAAAATTCCTCCACAACACCTTTCATGGTAAAGAAATCGCCCTCCCCGTACATGCCGAGCGTGAACTGCATCCGCTCGTCCGGGTAATCGGTCACCGGAAGGCTCTTCGGAATGTAGATATTTCCAAGCTCATAGAGGCGCACATTCTTGTTCCTGCGGTTATAGTTCGACGCCAGCGATGTCAGAATGCCATTCAAAGAGATCGTTCGCATTATAGAAAAATCCTCACCCAGCGGGTTGGCGATCGTCACCGTCTGTCGAAGCGGGCTGTCTGCCGGGATCAAAAGCCTGTCGAATACCTTTGGACTCTCAAACGAATAGCACATTCCCTGCGAGAATCCACAGTACTCGGCGATATCCCTCGCCTTCTCCTCCACCCTTAGCTTGAACGACAGTTTGCCAGTCGTCGCCTCGCCGGTCGGAAGTGTCGTCGGAATCCTGTCATATCCGTAAAATCTCGCAACCTCCTCGGCGATATCCGCAAAACACTCGATATCCTGACGGAAGGACGGCGCTGTGATCATCCCGGTGTCCTTGTCGTATGCCAGCTCCAACCTGCTGAAGATCTGAAGCATTTCCTCCTCTGTGATCTCTGTGCCAAGAAATCTGTTGATCCGCTCCGGCTCAAATCTGATCTGCTTCAGCTCCTCAAAAGGTTCCCTCACATCGACGATCCCGCCGACAACCTCGCCGCAGCCAAGCTCCTCGATCAGCTGGCATGCCCTGTTGATCGCTGCCTCCGCATTTCTCGGATCAAGCCCCTTCTCAAAAATGCCGGAGGCGTCTGTTCTGAGACCCACTCTCTTGGAGGACTTTCTGATATTCGCACCGTTAAAAGTAGCGGCTTCGAACAATACCGTCTGCACGTCATCTGTGATCTTTGAATTTTCACCGCCCATGATCCCCGCAAGGCCGATCTCCTTCTCCGCGTCACAGATCATCAGCATCTCCGAATCAAGCTTCCGCACCTGTCCGTCAAGCGTCTGGAACTCGTCGCCATCCTTTGCACGCCTCACGATGATCTTGCTTCCTGACACATTTTTCAGGTCATATGCGTGCATCGGCTGACCGTACTCCATCATGACATAGTTTGTGATATCCACAAGATTGTTGATCGGTCTGATCCCGCAGGCTGCAAGCCTTCTCTGCATCCACTCGGGCGACGGTGCGATCCTGATGTTTTTGCACACCCTCGCACAGAAACGCGTACAGAGATCCCTGTCTTTTATTTCCACCGAGACATAGTCGTTGACATCTTCATCATTTCCCCTGGCCTCCACAGCAGGCGGCACAAAAGGCTTTCTGAACGTTGCCGCAGCTTCCCGCGCAATCCCCAGGATGCTGTAGCAGTCCACGCGGTTTGAAGTCACTTCATACTCCACCACCGTATCGTGCAGCCCGAGTGCCTCAACTGCATCTTCCCCGGGTGTCACCGGCTTTTGAAACACATAGACACCGTCTTCGGGAGCCTCCGGATACATATCGCGGCTGGAGCCCAGCTCCTCGATCGAGCACATCATGCCGCACGACTCGACACCGCGCAGTCTGCCTGCCTTGATCCTGATCCCGTCCGCGGGAAGCGGTCCTCCGTCATGTCCTCCGGCCACCCTGCCGCCGTCCAGAACTGTCGGAACATAATCGCCCTCCTTCAGATTCTGTGCGCCTGTCACGATCTGAACCGTCTCTGCCCCTACGTTGACCTGGCAGACGATCAGTTTGTCCGCATCGGGATGGCGCTCGATCTTCTCAATGTGCCCCACAACGATCTTTTCAAGATTTTTGTCGAGCCGCTCGAAACCTTCTACCTTTGTTCCCGAGAGCGTCATGGCGTCACAGTACGCTCTGTCCTCATATGAAAGCCCGGGAACATATGCTTTGATCCACGATAATGGTGTGTTCATCTTATCCTCCATTCTATGACACGGATGTCATATTTCCAATCTATATTATCTTCCAAAGTTTACAGATCTGACCCTAAAACTGCTTCAGGAACCTGATGTCATTCTCATACAAGAGGCGCATGTCATCAATCTCGTACTTCAGCAGTGCGATCCTCTCAAGACCGACGCCAAATGCAAAACCAGTGTATTCCTCCGGATCAATGCTGCACATCTTCAATACCTTCGGGTGAACCATACCGCAGCCGAGGATCTCGATCCAGCCCTCTCCCTTGCAGAAGCGGCAGCCGCTTCCGCCGCACTTGAAACATGACACATCCATCTCGGCAGACGGCTCTGTGAACGGAAAATGATGCGGTCTGAACTTGACCCTGGTGTCCTCGCCGAACAGCTCCCTCGCAAACTCTGCCAGCGTACCCTTCAAGTCGGCAAAAGTGATGTTCTTATCGATCACGAGCCCCTCGACCTGATGGAAGGAAGGTGAGTGCGTCGCATCCACCTCGTCCGCGCGGAATACACGTCCCGGTGCGATCATTCTGATCGGAAGCTTCCCTTTTTCCATCTCATGGACCTGCACGCCGGACGTCTGCGTTCTGAGCAGGATATCACTGTTGATATAAAACGTATCCTGCTCATCCTTTGCCGGATGGTCGGCAGGAATGTTCAGCGCCTCAAAGTTGTAATAGTCTTTCTCTACCTCCGGTCCCTCCACGACCTCATAACCCATTCCGATAAAGATACGCTCCACTTCCTCCAGGGCGATCGTGTTCGGATGGCGGTGCCCCACCTTATTTCTCTGCGCGGGAAGCGTCACATCGATCACCTCCGCTTTCATCTTCGCCTCACGGAGTCTGCGCTCCATGCCTGTCCTTGCCTCGTCGAGCACCCTCTCGATCTCTTCCCGCGCATCATTGACGAGCTGCCCTATCTTCGGCCTCTCCTCGGGCGCGACGTCCTTCATTCCCTTCAGCACAGCTGTGAGCTCGCCCTTTTTGCCCAAAAAGTTGACGCGGACGTCATTTAATCTGTCCAACGCTTCACTCTCGTTGATCTGCCGGATCGCCTCTGCCTTGATCTGCTCTAATCTCTCTTTCATCACCAGTCTCCTTTGCTTTTATGATATGAAATGAAAATAAAATGAAAAAATCCCCTGTAGAAAGATCTACAAGGGACGGATAAACCGCGGTACCACCCAAGTTCCTGCAATATCCGCACCGCACAGGCTTCCCTGCCCGGCAGGCATCACAGACGCTCAAAAGACGTAACGTGTCGCTCCGGCTTTCCCTACTGTATTGTCCTGACGACAACCCTTCAAAAAAGCTGCTCCGGTGGGAAATTTGACATCATATCTGAACTGAGGAGGCTTTCAGCCGGCGGCCTCCAATCTCTGACAGAAAATATGACGCTACTTAAGAACTGTTCAGAAATTACCTGTGACAAGGATGCCGCATAAATGTTCAGCTGCAAAGAAGAAAATCGCAGGCATAGCGGGCTATGTCAAGATTTTCTGATGCAGCAGATGGGCATTTAGGCAAGTCATTGTCATGAGTAATTTATTAACAGTTCCTTACACCTTCATCGCATTTGAGATATTGAAGCAGGAGAAGAACCTTCTCCCCTGCGCAATGAACTATCGTTGAAAACAATGATATGTTATCTGACCCAAAATGTCAAGCCCCAAATTCAAAACGATCTCAGGCGCTAAAGGAATTCAGGAAAACTCCGAGATGTAATCATCCACATAACCGTCCACGATCCACTTGTTGACCAGCGCCCCGCCGAAAAAGATGTACATGCAAAAATACAGCCAGATCATCACGATCACGATGCTCGTCAGGCTGCCATACATGGAAAAACCGCCAAAATAATCAATGTATACTGAAAACCCAAAAGAATAAAGCGTCCAGAATACCGATGTCACCACCGCTCCGGGATAATGCTCCTTCCATGAGACCTGATTGTTTGGCAGCAGGCTGTACATCGTGCAGAACACGATGGAGATCATGCCTGCGACAAAGATATGGCGCACCCAGCCGAAAACGCGCCACAGACTTGCAGCCGGACCGTTGTCGGGGATCAGCCACTTTGCCAGCGTATTTCCAAAGACGAGCACGCCCGCAGATAACAGGATGGCAAGCAGCAGAAAGACTGTATAGAATGAAGCCTTGAGCCGCAGGAGAATATACCCCCTCGTCTCCTCCACCTCATATATGTGGTTCAGGCCCCTGATCAGCGCCAGCACGCCCTTCGACGCCGACCACACGACCACCGCCGCGGAGATGGACAGCAGCGTCACTTGATTACCATGATAGCTGTCGACAATGCTGAGCAGAAAGCGATAGATCTTATCCGGTATGACAGCCTGCGAGATACTGACCATTTCTTTTTTTCCGAGCAGATCATGCGGCAGGATGCCGCTGACGATCATCACCATCGGTATCACCGACAGAAACAAAAAGAACGCAGCGCCAGAGGCATAGGTTCCCACCTCTGCCTCCTGGAACGTTCTGCGCATTTCCTTCTGTAACCTGTATATCTTTGCAATCATTGACATTTAGCGAGCTCCCCGATATCCATTATGCTTCCCTTATAATAATATGCCAGAATCTGTTCAGCTGTTAATCCTCTGCCGGCCAGACCCTTCGCCCCGTTCTGCGACATACCGCAGCCATGCCCAAATCCTGCACCATGTATGATCACCTGTCTTAGATTATCCCCCTTTTCCCCGTTATTATCATATATTTTTTCTATGTAAAAATATGCGCTCGGCAGAATGTCTCCCATGATATACCTGCTGCCGTCATTCTTCGTCACAACATCCTGCGTACATCCAAGCGCCTGCCTGACCGCATGCTGTGACGCCACACTCACCCTGAAGTGTTCCGTCTCGATCAGAATGCCTGATACCATGCCGCTTTTTTTGCGGTTCAATATCCTGATATCCCTGACAGCCCCCTCCTCCGGAAGCTGGTCAGACGGCAGATACCGCGACCGGATCCGCACCGTCTCAGGCTGGGACTGCGACAGCGCATAGAGCTTTTTCAAAAATATCCGAGCGCTGTCCTCATCAAACGATCTGTCATATTTCCAGCGGTACCACGCCTCGCGGTACTCCACATCCCCCTCCTTCCCGTTATCGATGTACTGCCTGTATGCCTGCTCGCCCTCCTCGCTGTTCGACGCATAGATCTCCTCTCCGGTCTCGACCAGATATGCATCCGCCGCTGTCGGCATGTCACTCCACACACGTGCACCGCCGTTATATCCGCTCGAGGTCGAATAATAGAAACTCTCCACGATCTTTCCGTCGTGCGTGAGCACCTGGTCTCTCGTCTCGTCTACCGCCCTTATCGCGCTCTGTGTCTCCTCGCACTTCATGTAGACCTGAAACGCCGTGCTGTCATCCATATGTGCCTCCCACTCCGGGTAGGCATAACTCTGCTTGTGAAAATATGTATAAGTCCTCGCGCTGACCGCCTGCGCTTTCAACGCCTCATCGGGATAATCGGAGGGCATTTCGCTCGGAACCACGCCATACAGGTACTCCTCCACCGGCAGCTCGTTGACCACCACGATCCCTTCCGCGTCAGGATGACACTCCAGCTTTCCGCGGTATAGCGCGGGTGTGCTTCTGTCAGGTTCTGAGAGCTGGATCCTGCCATTGTTTTTTCCCGTGATGCAGACCGTCTGCCCCACCTCAAAATCCTTTGTATGTAATACCAGCTCTGAATCTGGCGTGTAGTCTGTCAGTTCCCCATTATACAAAACCGTAAATCCTTCCTCACATGATATATGCAGCTCCGTGTGGTAGATCCCATGGTATCCCGCATTCATGATCAGTATCCTGACATTCTCATCAAATGGTGTTTCTGGAATATTTTCCTGTATTACGTTCTGTCCCGTATCCTCCTGCGGATCTGTCCCGATTTCCTGCTCTCTGGCCTCCTCCATATCAGGAAGCTGGATGCTGCATCGGTATAACCCCAGTGCGATCAGGATCCAGACCACAACGATCAGCAGCTTTTTAGAGAACCCTTTTACATAAAAAATTTCGTTTTCCTCCCGACACCATTCATTTAGAAAAGTACAGGGTTGAAAGTCTTTCTCATATCACCTTCAACCCTGTACTTATACCACAAAAGCAGCCCTGGCGGGCTGCTTTGCTTCTTGTGTATCCCCGAAACGCCGGCTCTTGTATTTTGACTCCTAGCCAATGCTAGGTGGGCGACCGCAATCTTTCTCGCTGCCTTCCCCTGGCCAGTTACGGGGGGCATGACATTGATCAGACAATATAGGAATCCCGTTTAAAGTGATGTAGGTTCAAAATGACAAGAGTTATCGCACATTTCAGATTAACTATAGTATACCCCATCGTTATGAAAATATCAACCTATAATCCTATTGCATCTTTACTAATATTTTACAGTAATTTTTTGTCAATTTACATATAGACATTTTCTGAACCCTGCCCTGACTACCATATGATCTCAGACCAGTCGCTGATCCCGATATAGGACTTTGCCCACTCCATATGCTGTTCTGAATTTTCGCCGTCCATCTCATCATAGACCTGCCGGGCAAACGCATCGACACTGGAATCCATTCCCGGATCACTGTATACCAGCAGGTACATCATCTCATCGATCAGCGGATTGTCCCGCACTGCCGCGTAGGATGCACACATTGCCGCTGCCTGGATCTCGCTCCCCTGCGCGTTTGACAAGCCGATCTCGCTCAGGATGATATGCCGCACACTGCCGTCGGGCGCCTGCATATCCGGCGTCTGCATAAAATCCGTCAGCACGGAAAGATTCTGGAATGTGACGACCTGTCCCGATGTGACCTGGTCCGCATAGGCAGCGCCGTCCTTACAGCCGGACATATCCCAGAATTTCGCATATCCCATAGGATTTGTATATGGATGCTGCGACACGCCCCAGTCAATGTCGCCGCTCTGTCTGATCAGCGCGTTAAACTTCTCAAGAAAATCCTTTCCATCCATATATTGATAGTATTCCTTGTCAGCAGGCGTCAGATCCCTGTCCCAGATCTGATCCAGACAGACATATACCCGCGCATTCGCATTCGTACTCATGATCGCATTGTACATCACCCTGAACGCCTGCGCATATTCCCTGATATACGTATCCCAGTCCGTCCATGCCATATAGTTCCATCTGCGGGTGTTGATCTCGTTTCCCAGGATCCAGTTCTCACCGCCCCTGGAATTTGCCGCATAGTATTCCATATAGGAGGCAAGCGCTCTGACCCCTTCCTCATCAGACGCATTGAACATATAATACATCGGTTGTTCGATGCTGTGCGGATCCGCCGCTCTCGCCTCCGCCCTCGCCATCGGATGCGTCAGCGCCGCACTGTCCCCTGTATTTAACACCTGGACCGTCTTGAATCCCCAGGCAAGCTCCGGCCCGTATGTGCCGTCCAGATAAAGATTGTTGAACTCCTCACCCTGCGTCGACTTCTTTGACCTTGGCTGCCGTATCAGCGTATTCCATGCGAGCGCTTCAGGATTGGTGATATAGGTCGGTTCCGTCACCATACAGACCGCCCCTCCGCTCCTGACTCCCATCGCAAACTTGGAATACAGTCTGGTATCCTCCTGCCTGAAATTGACAGGAAAAGAAAAACCCTGGACAGGCTGTGACGGATCTAAAGCCATCGAACTTATGATGTCTGTGTCACCCGAGAGCCCATATTCATAGGGCGCCATCTCAAACAGATAAAGCATGCCGTCGTCCGGGACAGGCATCGCACTGTCCAGCACTGCCGCATATGTCACCGTGCCGTCCTTTTCCACTGTACAGCTCACATTCCGTGATACGGCCGTGAGCGGTCCGTCCGGAACAACTGCCTGCGCGTCAACGACTTCGGCGGCACAGGTTTCAACACCCATGCCGCCAATGAACATGCACGCCATCAGACAAGTCAGTATCTTTCTTTTGATCCTCAAAAATATCTGCATTACAACTTCCTTTTCCTATATAATGATCTGGTGATTACAAAAATATTATTTATTATACCAAATCACGACTGTCGCTGTCAACGTCCGTGTCCTCTTTTTTATCTTCCTCTAATACCAGCTCCTGCTCATCGGGCATATGTCGTTCAAATGTCAGTATTACCTTGAACAGATCCCCATCCACGACAATGTTCATGTCGCCGCCTGTCAGTTTCATCAGGCTCTGCGCTATGGAGAGCCCCAGTCCATGTCCCTCCGTATTGCGCGATTTATCCCCGCGCACGAAGCGTTCCATCAGCTCCTCCCCGCTGATGTTCAGCGGGTATTTTGAGATGTTCCGGAAAGTGATGCTCACGCTCTGTACTGTCGCTTCCAGATTTACATAGACCCTTGAACCTTCCTGTGCGTATTTGCAGATATTGTTCATCAGGTTGTCGATGACACGCCAGACATGCCTTCCGTCCGCCATGATGTATACAGGCTCCTCCGGCCTGCTGACGATCAGTTCCAGCCCGGCGGCCGACAGTCTTTCCTCAAACTCACCCACCGTCTGCGTCACGAATACCCCGGCATCGAGTTTCTGGCTGTCGACAGCCAGATTTCCGGTAGATGCCTTGGATGCCTCCACCAGATCCTCGATCAGTTTCTTTAATTTCGACGACTGTCTCTCGAGCACCTCAAGGTACTCTGCCGCCTTGTCATTGTGAAGCTCCTCCCTCGAGAGCAGATCCACATAGTTGATGATCGACGTGAGCGGTGTCTTGATATCGTGTGACACGTTCGTGATCAGCTCCGTCTTAAGACGCTCGCTTTTCATGCGCTCATCGACCGCCTTGGACATGCCCTCACCGATCTTGTTCAGGTTCTCCCCATGTTTTTTGCAGTCCCAGAACATCTTTTCCGTGTCGATCTTGTACTTGAGATCTCCCTCCGCCATACACTGCCCTGCTTTCTGCAGCTTATTGATCTGGATGACGACCGCACACAGTACCGCGCACAATCCTCCCCGCTCTATCAGATAAAAGGCGACCGCTCCACCGGCAAATTCAAAAGTACCAAGAACAAACAATTCAACAACAGAGGCCAGCCCAACCAGGGCGATCACCTTCCAGAGCAGTCCGATATGCCTGAAAACCGCTATGATCAGATCACGTATCCAGCTGTAGATCCGATAACAGATGCTGTTCCTCCACCATTTGCCCGCCTTCACCCGCACACACAGGCTGAGCATGCAGGCGACCGCGATCACTGTTATGACGACACCGAACAGACCGCACATGCCCAGACTAATGTCCGCAGATCTGTGGACATCCGTCCACGCCAGAATGCTGAGAACGATATAGGCCAGACTTAATTCCACCCCGCCTGCAAACACACACAGCAAATCAAGCGGTATCCTGTCCAGAAAGGTGAGCACGATCCCGTCCTCTCCCCTGCGGTGTCCCACCGCGCACACCAGGAATCCAAATGACAGCACCATCACAGCGATGCTGATCCCGAGCCCCTGAAACAGGTTCCTGTCAACAATATCATAATAGAGATTGATGATCCAGCTCTCCTGGCTGTACATGCTGTCCACACGGTCTGACGGCACATGATCCGGGACAAGCGACACCACCCAGTAGGCATCCGCCTGAATATCCTTGCGGACCACAAGCGTATAATCTTCATTGAGATAATATCCGGCTTCCTTTACAAAGAATCCATCCGCAATATTGCTGGAATCGATCAGCGTCAGCTCATCTCCGCGTATGTTCCGGATATTGTCCAGCAGGATCATCCCCCAGTTGCTGTAGCGGAATGCCGTCTTGTCCAGATCCGCCAGATCTACGATACTCCCCTCGCCATCGCCGCCAAGGATCCCCTCGATCTCGGCGGTCTGGTCTGGCTGAACAGTCTGCATCTTCTGTGCCTCTGCCACGTCCTCCGCCGGTTCTTCTGCGTATCCGTCAAATATTGAAGTGTCAAAACTCCGATAGTTCAACCGATATCCATTATGGTTAAAATCATAATTATAGTTGTAGACCGTCATACCCTGACTGCCGTTATAGCTCAGCGATACATTCTGTACAGGATAATAATTTCCCTCCGCACGATAGTACAGGATCCCCTCGGCGACATCATAGCAGATCCTGTCCGCGTACAGATACGACCATCCCGAATCCCGGATCAGGCTGCCGCTCTCGACAGCCAGCGATGCGATATCCTCATAATTGCCGTAATATTCCATCGGTTCACCCGATCTGGAACCATCTGCCGTCTCGACAAAGAGATACAGGAACAGATCGTCCGGATTGAGATCCGCAAGCTCCTGCTCCGTCATATTGGTATCCAGATAGGAGAGCCTGTCATGAAAATCCACTCCCTCAAGACCGTTTGACTTGATGATCCCGTACTTGAAAAACTCCTCGCGCATACGCTCCGCATAGGCACTGTTTCCACGGTTGCCAAACGCATCTACAGAATATCGCCTGTTCACAAACTGATAAGCATCTTTGAGCGCCTCCTCGCGCGTCTGCTCCCATAAACCCTCTCTTACACAAACCATCAGACAGATCCCCATCACAACAGTTCCCATGACCGAGACAATGCAGAGCAGCCATGCCGTGATCTTTGCCATCACTGAACATCTTAACTTTTTCACTTAAACATCACCCTTTTTCCTGTTTATTCTTCCAATTTGTAACCTCGTCCCCAGACAGATTTCAGGTATCGCGGCTCCGCGGGATTGTACTCGAGCTTTTCCCGCAGGTGTCTGACATGGACTGCAACTGTGTTCTCCGTACCGTACGGACTGTCATTCCACACAGCCGCATAGATCTGTGCCGGAGAGTACACCTTTCCCGGATTTTCCATGAGAAGCTTCAGGATATCGTACTCCGTCGGTGTCAGCGCCGCCTTCTCGCCGTCAAGCGTCACCGTCTTGGTGCGGTCGTCAAGCTCGATCCCTCCGATGGTAAGCGTCTCGCTCGCCTTTGGCACCATCCCGCTGCCAAGCTGCATGTAACGTCTGAGCTGGGATTTCACCCGCGCCTGTACCTCCACCGGATTGAACGGTTTCGTCACGTAATCGTCCGCACCGATATTAAGCCCGAGCACCTTATCGGTATCCTCGCTCTTGGCTGTCAGCATGATGACAGGCACATTGCTCTGCTCCCGCAGCTTCACCATCGCCGTGATGCCGTCCATCACAGGCATCATGATATCCATGAGCACCAGATGGATCTCCTCCTTCGAAAGCACCTCCAAAGCCTCCTTTCCATTATAAGCCTCGTACACCTGATACCCCTCGGCTGTCAGATAGATCTTCAGCGCCGACACGATATCCCTCTCATCATCACACACCAGTACGTTGTACATCCCTAACCTCCGTCCCTTCTCTCCCCTGTCCGCTTTTACAACTTTGACAGATAGAAGTATATCCGAAATATATTTAAGTTCCAATTGGGTAAATGTTTAAGATTTGTTTAATATCCTCCTGCCTGTATGCAATCGAGCAGGGAAAGCCTTCCCTGCTCGCAAAAATACTATTTAAGAATATCACCACCGCCATGACATGTCAATGACGGTTTTACCGCCCTTATTCACATCGTATCCATCATTGACCGCAGCAGCATGATGTGGTACTGCTCATCCTGTACGATCCTTCCCAGCACGGCAGTGACATAATCGTCCCTGATCATCTGTATGTGCGCGTGATACTGGTCAATGACCGCGATCTCCCGCTCCAGATCCGCCTGCAGCATCTCGTCAGGTCTGTCGGGCAGTGTCAGGCACTGCGGCGTCCACATCCAAGGCTGGCCTCCCGCCTGCTTTGCAGTGTAGCAGACACTCCCCCCCAGCAAGTCGATCAGACCCGCGAGCATCTGCATATGCTGCATTTCCGCGACCGCCATCCCAAGAAGGATCTTCCCCATCGCACATCCTCTGCTGACCATACGGCTCTCATTGTTAATGTACTGCAGGCAGGCGGACAGCTCCGAGATCATCCCGCAATAGCTGACGCCGATCAGACCCGCATAGTCCTGATTCCGCTCCCGCACCCGTACCTGCGGATACGGCAGATCCATCACCGCAGGTTTGATCCCGGAAAAATTGCAGTCGCACACCAGTTTTTCTTCATTTCTATTTACCATAAATGTACACCCTGATCTGTCATAACGATTCTCAATAATCAGTATATTACCAGAATATCCCGTCAATGCTCCTTATCCCTCAAAATCATCCTGTCAAAATTTTCATCCCCAAACTGTCCCCTTACATTTTCTTATAATTGACCATTTTCATATAGACACTTTTTCTGTATAGTATTATTTATCGAACAAAATGTGAAAGGAAAACCAGCGCAATGAAGAAAATAGCCCTGATCAATGATCTGTCTGGTTTCGGAAAATGTTCGCTGACCGCGGCGATCCCTGTCATATCCATCCTCGGAATACAGGCATGCCCCCTGCCAACTGCCGTTCTGTCCGCACAGACAGGATTTCCAGACTACTACTGCGACGACTATACAGAGAAAATGAACCGCTTCACCGACGCGTGGAAAAACATGCAGGAATCCTTTGACGGCATATATTCCGGATATCTCGGCAGTGCTGCGCAGATGCACAATGTCCTGTACTTTCTGGAAAAATTCCAGGCCAAAGACACGCTTTATCTCGCTGACCCTGTCATGGGTGACAACGGACAGCGCATCCACATTTTTACACAGGAGCTCCTGGACTGCATGAAGGAACTGACAAAATACGCCGGGGTCATCACGCCGAACCTGACAGAGCTGTGCCTCCTTGCGGATGTGGATTATGATACACTGATCAGCCGCAGCTCAGACGCAGACTATCTCTCCCGCATAGAGGACACGGCGCGCAGTCTTCTTCCAAGAGCCCATGCCGATCAGACGATCGTCATAACAGGCATCGTCCGACGACTGCCAGACCAGTCCTTTGTGGGGAACCTTGCGGTCACACCGGATGGCAGATACTATACAGAGACACCTTACCGGGGCGAAAGCTATTCCGGTACCGGCGATCTGTTTGCCTCTGTCATCATGGGAAGCCTGATCAATGGTCTGACTATCGGGGAAGCGATGCAGAAAGCCGTCCGATTCCTGTGGCCGGCCATCGAGGAAGCCTCCCGCGACGGGATCCCCAGAAACCATGGCGTCTGTTTTGAGAAGTATCTGAGCTTATTATTGGAATAAAACATGATCGGAGGAATGATCCATGACAACACGTACCCTGCCCGGAACGGGCGAAAAAAGAGGAACCCGGCTAAAATATCTGACCCTCACAGGACTCATGGCAGCGATGATCACCATCATGACCGCCTATATCTGCCATATCCCTACGGGCATAAACGGAGGATATATCCACTTCGGTGATTCCATCATCTATCTGGCGGCTGCACTGCTCCCCACGCCTTACGCGCTGGCGGCTGCTGCGATCGGAGGCGGACTCGCGGACCTGCTGACAGCTCCCATGTGGGCGCCCGCGACCATCATCATCAAGATGCTGATCGCGGTTCCCTTCACCAGCAGATCTGGCAGGATCATCACGCCGCGCAACGCAGCCGCCTGCGTCCTCGCGTACTTTATCTCGGGGCTTGGCTATTTTATCGCCGAATATCTGCTGTTTGGCGCAATGCCTGCGCTGGCCGCCTCCCTGTCAGGCAGCCTGATCCAATCCGGCGGCAGCGCAGTCTTCTTCATCATATTTGGACTGGCGCTCGACAGGACACATGTAAAATCCAGGTTTATCAATCCGCAATAGGAGGTCTGTCATGGCTGATATCTTATACACTTACAAAAACCAGGTCTATGCCAACATCACCAACCGCTGCGACTGCAGCTGTACCTTCTGTGTCCGCTCGCTGAAGGACTCCGTGGGTGACTCCGAAACCCTGTGGCACCAGACGGAACCGACGCTTGAGGAGATCGTCAGGGCGATCGACACCTTTGACTTTACAGGATACAATGAACTGGTGTACTGCGGCTATGGAGAACCCACCTGCGCACTCGGCAACCTGCTGGCAAGCGCGGCCTATGTAAAAGAAAGATACCCTCTGTCCATCCGCCTGAACACAAACGGGCTGTGCAATCTGTACCACAACAGGAATATCGTCCCAGAACTTGCCCGTGTGATCGACAACGTCTCCATCAGCCTGAACGCACCCACCGCGGAAAAATACCAGGCAGTCACAAGACCGCAGTTTGCCAATGCCTATCCCGCACTGCTGGAATTTGCCTCACTCGCCAGGAAAGCATTCAGACACACCCAGCTGACGGTCGTAGACGTCCTCCCTGCCGACGAGATCGCCGCCTGCCAGAAGATCGCTGACGACAGGGATATCTGCCTGAAGATCAGAAAATACAGCCAATCCTGATCCCGCAGCGGCTCCGCGCGGCACATCACTGCTGTTCCCTGCTCCACAGATAACTGTACGCCTGGGTCCTCGCTGCAAAACGCGCAATCTTCAGCAATCCGCGCAGCTCGGCTCTCGTGTACCACCCGGGTTCGATCTCCTCCACTGTGGAAGTGCTTGGCCTGAATGTCCCTCTGGCCTTTCCGACCACGCACACATTGATCTCATTGCTAAACCCGACCGCACTGTAGCTTGGACCGATGAAATCGTCGATCTCGTACAATTCCAGCCCCGTCTCCTCCCACAGTTCACGCTTCGCGCTCTCGACAGGTTCTTCCCCCTCGTCGATCAGACCTGCGGGGAAATTGTAGACCCAGTCTCCGACTGCCATGCGGAACTCCCTGTTGATCAGCAGCCTCTCACCACTCTCATCCGTCGCGATAATGACAACGGAATCCGGCCTGCTGCCATTGAGCGCCTCGATCGAATCCAGCATCTTATTGCGGCTGATGATCTCATAGATCTTTTCCTTCTGATCCACCGTCTCGTAGGCGACGTCATAGCGCGTGATAAAATTTCCTTCTTCCCTCTTCCTGATACTCTTGAATCTCATCTGAACCCAGCTCCTTTTCATTTATCTTACAACATCATTATACAACTTTATGCGCGCGAATACAAATACTCCTGCAAAAGAGTCTGTGGCGTAAACGAATTTTGAAACTTCTTACTTTATTAATTGCACATTTTATGCTACTATAATAATGATATTGCTGAAGAACGAACAAACCAGGAGGACATTATAATGAAGTATAAGGTATTGCTAGCTGGAAACAGCAAAAAACTCATCAGTAATTTTTTTCTGCAAATGGATTTCGCATTTGAGTGCGTGACCTCATCCGTCATCTATGATGATCTGAAAAACCATGTCCAGTATTTCAAGCCGGATATTTTTATCTATTGCATGCGCGCGGAGACAAGGGACGACCTCGTGACGATCGCAAGCTTTCACGATGTGCTCGGCAAAAATGACATTCCTTTCGCCGCGATCGGCGACTCCGTCAGTCTGGACTTCGCATCCAAGATCCCAAACTGCGTGCCCGAGCTGAGCATCAAACTCCCCATGTCCACGTCCGACATGGAGGATACGATCACAAGTTTTATCAAGAAACACAAGGCGTTCCTGTCCTCGGCAGCAGACTCGCCGCTCTCCAGGGCGCTTGACGCCAACGCCAGCAGCGCCTTCGACACGCTCGCAAAGCTCGACACCGCGCTGGAGGCGATCGAGAAGGAACCGGATGCCCAGGACAGCGGAAGGCAGCCCGAATCCCCTGACCGCCACCGCATCCTTGTCGTGGACGACGCTACCATCATCCACAAGACGATCAAAGGCTATCTCGATTCCCGGTACGAGGTTGCCACCGCCATCAGCGGAAAGATCGCGCTCCGTTTCCTGAACACAAAGGAAGTCAGCCTGATCTTCCTCGACTACGAGATGCCCGACATGAACGGCCCGGCAGTTCTCGAGGAGCTCCGCAAGGATCCTTATCTCGCGACCATTCCTGTCGTTTTTCTCACAGGGATCAACGATGTGGAAAAGATCAAGAACGCGCTCGCGCTGAAACCGCAGGGCTACCTGCTGAAGCCCGTTGACAAGGAGTCGCTCGTCGCCAAGATCAAGGAATTAGTCGATTAACCCATTTAGAAGGAGACATATCATATGAATAACGAGATCACCCTCACAGACCTTTTTGAGGTGGAAATGCTCCAGCGCCTGCAGGACTCCTTTAGTAAGATGACAGGTTTTGCAGCCATCATCACCGATGCCGAGGGCGTTCCAGTCACAAAGGGAACCAACTTTACCGATTTTTGCAGCAAATACACCCGGAATTCACCGATCGGCTGCCTGCGATGCCAGCAGTGTGACAAACACGGCGCAGAGCTCGCCCTCAAGGTGGGATCCTCCGTGACATATTTCTGCCACGCGGGTCTCATGGACTTTGCCGCACCGATCATGGCCGGCGACAAGATGGTCGGCTGCTTTGTCGGAGGACAGGTGCTCACCGCGCCTCCCGATATCACACGCAT
Organism: Lachnospiraceae bacterium; assembly: GCA_009774375.1. Classification (GTDB taxonomy): domain Bacteria; phylum Bacillota; class Clostridia; order Lachnospirales; family Lachnospiraceae; genus COE1. The sequence continues at coordinate 12,068 of VSNO01000021.1, read as the reverse complement.
CATGCAGGTTGCCGCCGAGATCGGCATTGATCTGATCAATTATCTGCAGTCTGTCATGAACGTACCGATCATCGAGAAGGACAAGCTTGAAAATGCAGCGCTGTTCCTCTACACGCTCACGAGCGCCCTCTCGAGCATCGCCTATCACAAATACATCATGAAAGAGGCAAATATCGAGATCGAGAAGGCTGCAAACATGAAATCAGACTTCCTCGCAAATACAAGCCACGAGCTGCGCACGCCCATGAATGCCATCATCGGCATGACCGAGATGGCGCTGCGCGAGGATATGTCGCCTGCCGCCAAGAATTATATCAACCAGATCAAAGCTGCTGGAAAGTCGCTGCTCACGATCATCAACGATATCCTTGACTTCTCCAAGATCGAGTCCGGCAAAATGGACATCGTGACTGCCAACTATGAGCCGGCCTCGATGATCAACGATATCGCGACCATCATCAGCACGCGCATTGACAAGGATGACGTGGAGCTCGTACTCGACGTCAACCCCGATATCCCCAGAGTCCTGTACGGCGACATCATCCGCATCAAGCAGATCATCACCAACCTTGCAAACAATGCCACCAAGTTTACCAGAGTGGGACAGATCTGCTTAAAATATGATTTTGAACAGGTTTCTCCGGACACCATCAATCTGCTGTTCTCCGTGTCGGACACCGGAATCGGAATCAAATCCGAAGATATCGGAAAGCTCTTCAAATCCTTTCAGCAGTTAGACAGCAAGCGAAACCGCAATATTGAGGGCACCGGGCTGGGACTGGTGATCAGCAAACAGCTGCTCTCGCTCATGGACGGCGACATTTCCGTGGAGAGCGTGTACGGCGAGGGTTCCACCTTCTCCATCACGATACCGCAGAAGGTGATTGACGCAGATGCATCCATCGCCCTCACGGAAAATCCACCCTGCCACGCAGTGGGATTTCTCGACAATACATACGCCCAGATCCAGCTCAAGAGGGATATGCACAAGCTGGACATCGACTACACCGACCTGAAAGACGAGGATGTGCTGAGCTTCCTGACAGAACATACCGATACGCTGAAGGACTTGTATCTGTTCATTCCATACAGCAGTTTTGACCAGAAACTCCAGGATTTTGTAGAAGAACACCCTGAACTGAACACGATCGTCACTGTCCCATATGATACCTCGGCAGACTATAACCCGACAAATGTGATGGTCGTACACAAGCCCCTCTCTGTTCTGACGCTGGCAGGCATCTACAATCACGAAGTGTTCAACCAATATGATAATCCCTCCTCCGATGAGTATTATGACTTCACTGCGGAGACCGCCAGGATCCTCATCGTGGACGACAACTCGATCAACCTGACCGTGGCGCAGGGACTGCTCGAACCGCTCAACATGCAGATCGACACCGCGCTCAGCGGAAATGCCGCTATCAGCAAGATCTCCGAGACCATGTATGATCTCATACTGATGGATCACATGATGCCCGAGCTCGACGGGATCGAGACCACACACATCATCCGCCGCTTCCACTCCGAGTACGATAATGTGCCGATCATCGCGCTCACCGCCAACGTCATAGGCGATGTCAAAAACATGTTCATCAAGGAGGGTATGAATGATTTCGTCGCAAAACCGATCGAGGTCCGCATGCTCGTGAACACGCTGCGCAAGTGGCTGCCCAAGGAAAAGATCACGAAACACTCCGGCTCCACAAGAACCGCACCCGCCAGGAAACAGATCACACTACCTGACATTCCCGAGCTCAACATCCAGGGTGCATTGAAACTGCTGGGCAGTGAAGATCTCTTTATGACGATCCTTGCGGATTACTACCATGCGATCCCCAAGAAGCTCAAACTGATACAGACCTACAAGGACAATGCGGAATGGCACAATTATACAGTGGAGGTACATGCCCTCAAGAGCGCTTCCAGGCAGATCGGCGCTGATGATCTGTCCGACCGGGCAGCCGCACTGGAAGCCGCAGGGAACGCCAACGACATTGACATCATCCTGCAGAATACGGACGATGTGCTCGCCATGTATGCGCACTACCACGAGATCCTGAGCCCCTTCTTCCCGGAGAAGCAGGAAATCGACGGAAAGCCGCCGATCACTACAGATATTCTGACGGAAGTCTTCGGCGAGATGAAAGTAGCCATCGACGATCTCGATATGGATAAGATGGATGACGCGATCCATACGCTCGACGGATACAGCTTTGACGACCATAACCGCGAACTGTACATAAGACTCTGCGAGGCTGTTGCGGACATGGATCCCGACGCCTGCGAGGAAGTGATCTCAGACTGGAAAAAGGTGATCATATAAAAAATACCTCTTTTGAGGTATTTTTTTATTCAGCTGACCAGCAGACCTATGATGACAAAATCCGTATTGACCGACAGCGGATTCTTCACGATCGTTATGACGTGCCGGGCCTTTTCTCCATCTGGTGACACATACAACTCTTCCGCTTCTGTCTCCGTGCCTTCATATTTGACAAAATTTCCATCGAGCGTTCTGACACAGACGCCGTCAACATAGATATCATACTGTCCAAAAGTCCCCTCCTCCGTCCTCTGATACAGGATCCCGATGTTTTCCGCTTCCACCTCAAAGGACAGATACGACTCCTCCTCCAAAGCGTACCAGTTATCCATAAAATGATAATTAAAATCGTAGACGCCATACCCAAGCTCCGCCTCCGGCGTGAGCGTAGACGCGTTTTCGATATGGGCGTCCTGATAGCTCTGCGGCGTGAGCGGTTCGGGCAGTTCGTACCTGTGCAGACGCCCCTCGTCGATCTCGATACTGTCGAGCCTGGAACAGATCTCCTCCAGATAAGCCGTGATCAATCCTGCAAAAATGGAATGGCCTCTGTTGTTAGGGTGCACGATATCCTCCGCGATCTCATACCACGCAAAGCTCCCCGCCTCAATCTCGGGCAGCACCGCCTTTCCATAACTGATCATCGGCAGATCGTAATACCTCCCCAAAGCCGCCTCGATCTCCTCGGAACTATCCCCCGCCTCGTTGGTAGCAAACAATAACACAAGCGCCGGATCGCTCTCCGACATGAGGATCTTCCTGATCAGATTTTCATAGGTATTCCTGCATAATTGCGTGGCAGTGTCATTCACGGCAAATTCCACAAATACCAGATCCGGACTGTGCACCAGAAGCTCATCGCCAACCCGGTGTACTCCCAGATACGATGACGTGCCGCCCACTCCCGCATTGATCACGTTGATCGCTGCCTGTGGAAACGTGTCATACCACCACTTGTACACCTGTGAGACATAACAGTCCTGTATGTCTGCAGCGCCCCTCCCCTCCGTGATCGAGCCGCCGAGAAATCCTATGGTGATCTCCTCCCCGTTCTGTGCCTTCCTGAGCACATTCGCCAGTCTCGACAAGTCACCCTGCGGAAAATCCACCGCGCGCCGATACATTGAAAGCATCGTCTCATCTGCCGCCCTGGCACAGTCTGCCGGTATCATTGACAGACACAAAGTCAGTATCATGCCCGCAAGCATGATACTGACTTTTCTGTCCCCCGCATGTCTTCTCTTAGCCAGTATATCCATCCCTTCGTCCCTACTCCTTCTCCATACTTTCATCCTGATCCATCTATCTTATGATCTCAAAAATATCGTCAAGCAGCAGCCAGTTTGCGCGGAACAACCGCATGATCTGCCAGTATCCCATTCCTCTCAGGCCGTACTCTGTGATCAGCTGGAACTTTTCCCGCATGCTCCGCACATCCTCAAACCACACTTCATGCCGTACCCCATCCCTCTCATAATGAAAAAAGGGAGACATGGCCGTCTGGTCAAACTCGATCCTGGCATCATGCTCGATCGCGATCCGCACCGCCTCCACATTACCGATCGTCCGCGCCCTGGAAGCGCCCTGCACAAAAGGCAGCGTCCAGTCATATCCATAGTTGGGAATCCCGAGGTCTATCTTCTCCCTCGGGATCTCCGTCACTGCATACTCTACGACCTCCCGCACTTTGTTGACCGGCGCCACTGCCATAGGCGGACCATACGTATATCCCCACTCATAGGTCATCAGCAGCACACTGTCCGCCGCCGCGCCAAGGAGCCTGTAATCCTTTCCTTCATACAATAATCCTCTCTGGTCTGCGGATGTTTTCGGCGCAAGCGCCACAGAGACAAAATACCCCCTTGACGCCGCCTGCGCCCTGACGTTTGCGACAAAGTCCGCATATGCCACCCTGTCCTGCGGTAAGATATATTCAAAATCAAGATCGATCCCGACAAACCCTTTCTCCTCCATCGTCAGGAACATCTGGTCGATCAGATTCTGCTGTGCCGCCGGATCGTGGGTGATCTCACTGATCAGATAATTGTTGAACATGCCTGTCTGATCAAAAGGTGTCAGGACCAAAACCGGCTTCGTACCCTGTTTCCACGCTTCGTTGATCATATGGCTGTCATCCGTCTGGGGCGGCACCAGGTTCCCGCTCGTCGTAAAGCCATATGAAAATACGGAGAGCGTCGTCAGATACGGCAATGTCTCTGACAGCACCTGATCCTGTATATAGGGATAAGCATATCCGTTGACATGAACCGCACGCTTTTGCCCTGCATTCCTTTGCCCCGGAATCAGGAGCGCCTGCCCGACAGCCAGAGGGTACGGCGCCAGGATCTGATTGTCATAGGCGATCTCCTCCGCACGGACGCCAAACGCCGCCGCAATCTTATCAATATTGTCACCCTCCCTGACCACATAGATCTGCATCATTCTCTAATCACTCACTGTCTTCACTTTTTCCTTTTATACATATTCCCCGACAGCCCGTTTTATACATTTCGATCAGATCTCCGTTCGGCGCCTCAGCAGTTCCCGCACTACACGATCGCCTTCTTCGGGCACTTCTCCTTGCACGCGCCGCATCCGGTGCACTTGTTTTGGTCAATGTGTGCATGAAAATCCGTCACAGTCACCGCGCCCGAAGGACACACCTTCACGCAGAGGCTGCATCCGATACATCCGGTCTGGCAGGCTTTCATGGTAACAGGTCCTTTGTCTCTGGAACTGCATGCCACCGCTGCCTTCGCGTCATATGGTATCAGTTCGATCAGCTGCTTCGGGCACGCAGCCACACACTTGCCGCACGCCTTGCATTTCTCCCTGTCAACCTCAGCGATCCCGTTCACAATGTGTATCGCGTCAAACGGACATGCCTTCACACAGTTGCCGTACCCGAGACATCCGTAGTCGCAGGACTTCGCGCCGCCGTCTGGCACGTACCGAACCATGCCGCAGTCCTCCACACCTGTATACTCATAGATCTGCGTGGTCTTCTCACAGTCACCTGCGCATTTCACAAAGGCCGTCATCCTGACAGATTCACCTGCCTCCACCCCCATGATCGCCGCGACCTTTTTGCCCACAGCCTCACCGCCGACAGGGCAGGCATTGACCGGCGCCTCACCCTTTGCGATCGCCGCGGCAAGTCCCGAACAGCCGGGATATCCACATCCGCCGCAGTTATTTCCGGGAAGCACGCCCAGGACAGCCTCCTCCTTCTCATCAACCTCCACTTTGAATAGAATACTTGCGATGCCGAGGAAGATCCCTAAGAATAATCCGACTCCGCCCACGACTACGACGGCAGTCACTATCGCTGTTATGTTCATATGTCACCCTCCCTCTATAACAGTCCCGAAAATCCGCAGAACGCGATCGCCATCAGCCCTGCCGTGATCAGCACGATCGGCATGCCCTGAAAAGATTCCGGTATGTCATTGTACTCCATCTTCTCGCGGATCCCGGCCAGGACCACGATCGCGATCAGGAATCCGACCGCCGTGAACAGACCGCTCGCAATGCTGAACCCGATCCCATAATTCTTCTGCACATTCGTGAGCGCGATGCCGAGCACCGCACAGTTTGTCGTGATCAGCGGAAGATACACGCCGAGCGCCTGATAGAGTGACGGCACATACTTTTTGAGAAACATTTCCACAAACTGCACCAGCGCAGCGATCACCAGTATAAACACGATCGTCTGCAGATAAGTGATGTCAAACCGCTCCAAGATCACCTTATATATGACAGCCGCCACACCGGACGCGATCGTTATGACGAAAATAACCGCGCCGCCCATGCCAAGTGCCGTATCAACCTTCTTGGAAACGCCGAGGAACGGACAAAGTCCCAGGAACTGACTCAGCACAACATTGCTGACAAGCGAGGAGCTGATCATCAATATCAATAAATCCTTAACTACGTCAAGCATCTTTCTTTCCTTTCTGCGCCTTTCCCTATGCGCATAAAATCCATCACTGTCCAACTCCGTCGGACCAGTGACTATGATCCTCTCTTACTCTTTCTTCGCGTCCGCCACAGAACCGGGTGTCCCGTCCACATCGACAAAGCGGCGCGCGCACCCGCTGTCGGAGCAGCCAGCACAGTCTGAACTGCAGCCCGACTGGATCTTATCCGCATTCTGTCCCCTCTCCTGCATCTTTCTCTTGACACGGTTCTGCAATGCCGTGAGCGCTGCAAGCACAAAGAACGCGCCAGGTGCAAGCACGAAGATACTGATCGGAACGTACTCGACCGGCTCCTGGCGTCCAAGCATGGAAGAGACAGCGCCAAGAACATTGTTGATCACCGGTATGCCAAAGAGCTCCCCGGCTCCCAGAAGCTCCCTCACTGCGCCGATCGCCGTGAGCGCCACGGTAAATCCAAGTCCCATTCCCAGACCGTCAAAGATAGACGGTACCACTGGATTTTTGGAAGCAAAGGACTCCGCACGCCCCAGGATGATACAGTTCACAACGATCAGCGGAATATATAACCCAAGCGCTGTATACAGACTCGGTATGAATCCCTCGAGCAGCAGCTCCACCATAGTCACAAAGGAAGCCACGATCACGATAAATGCCGGGATCCGCACGCGGTTCGGAATGATGTGCCGGAGCAGTGATATGATAGCGTTGCTGAGCACCAGCACAGCCGTCGTGGTCAGCCCCATGCCCAGTCCGTTTATGGCTGATGTCGTCACCGCGAGCGTCGGACACATTCCAAGCGTCAGGACAAAGGTGGGATTCTCTTTCACGAGTCCGTTGAAGAATACCTCCATGGAACTCTGTTTCACTTCACTGTTCATTTCACTCATTGCCAGCACCTCCTTCGGTTCCCACAAGCGCACTCCTGAAAAACAGCAGGCCGCCGTTCACCCCGTTGACGACTGCATTCGTGGTGATCGTCGCACCGCTGATCGCATCGATCTCGCTGTCGCCTGTTGAACCTGATTTTGTGTATGTAAAGCTTTCAACCTTTTTATCCGCAAACTGCGGTACGAGCACATCTCCCGCTTTCATGCCAAGACCGGCTGTCTCCTTTATACTCAAGATCGATATGCCGTTGAGCGTTCCGTCCAGTGTCACTCCCATCGAAAACTGGATGTCGCCGCCGTAGCCCTCATGGTCTGTGACAGTGATCACATATCCCAGCAGCTGGCCCGAACTGTCAAGTGCCTGCATCACCTCGTCGATATCCACGTTGGAATCCTGCCCTGCCGCAAAGTACGCCGTAGGACCATCCGCCGCCACGGCCTCAAATGAATCTGCATCTGCAAATACGTTCCTGCACGCCTCCGCTTTTGCCTTCGCCTTCTGCTGCGCGATCGGTTCTTTCGTGACATCATAGACAAAGCCCAGCAGCAGACCAGCCACAAGTGTGATCGCAAAGAGGATCAGCGCATCTTTTAACATTGATTTCTTTTCGCTATCCATATCATGCCGCCTCCTTCTTTGCTTTTTTTCCGAACGCCGTCGGCTTCGTAAACCGTTCGATCAAAGGCACCAGCAGATTCCCGAGGATGATCGCGTAGGAGACGCCCTCCGCTGATGGCCCGAAAATCCTGAATATGCCTGTCATGATACCCAAAAAGATACCGAACACATACTGTCCGTTTTTCGTGATCGGCCTGGTGACATAATCTGTCGCCATGAAAAATGCCCCCAACATCAGTCCGCCGCCCGCAAGCTGTGACAGGATATAGCCAAAATCCAGCCCCCGCCCGCTAAACAACAGGATAAACACGACAAAACTGAGTATGTAGGATCCGGGCACGCGAAGGTCGATCACCTTCATCACCAGCAGAAATACCGCACCGATCAGCAGCGCGATCATGCTCGTCTCCCCGATCGTACCTGTCGTCCGCCCGATGACCATATCCAGAAGCTGCGGCGCACCCTCCCCTGCTTTGATCGCCGCAAGCGGCGTTGCACCCGTATATGCATCGCAGTCAAAATTTGTCATGATAGAAGTAAACGAGATGATCAGGAAACACCTAGCTCCGAGCGCCGGATTCATAAAATTCTGTCCCAGTCCCCCAAACAGCATTTTCACGACGATAATCGCGAACACTCCGCCGATCACACCAATCCACAGCGGCGCCCGGGGCGGCAGATTCAGCGCCAAAAGCAGTCCTGTGACAGCCGCGGAAAAATCACCGATCGATATTTTCTTTTTCATGCATCTGTCATATATGTACTCTGTCAGCACGGTCGTCAGCACGGTGGCCAGCACCAGAAGCAGCGCATGCAGACCGAAATGAAATACCCCGAACAACGTCGCCGGAAGCAGGGCGATCAGCACATACTGCATGATGCGTGATGTCGTATCCTTTGACCGGATATGCGGGTTTGATGATACCTTTAACATATTTTTTCTCCTTTACACTGATTTCAGCATGAAGTTTTAGAATTCATGCTTTCTTCTTCTTTCCGAGCAACGTCTTTCGCATGGACTTGATGGACTGCGTCAGCTGGCGCTTCGCCGGACAGACAAAACTGCAGCACCCGCACTCACAGCACTCCATTCCATCATTTGCGATGAACGCCTCCTCGTCGCCGTGCTGTGCAAAAACGGCAAGCTTTCTAGGAACGACACGCCCAGGACACACATCAACACAGCGGCCGCAGTTGATACAGGGGCTAGGCTCCATCGCCGATACCTCATCTTTTGTCAGACATAAAAGTGCGGATGCCGTCTTTGTCGTGGGCACATCCAGGTCAAACAGGGCAAATCCCATCATCGGACCGCCCGACACCACCTTCTCCGGCTCCGTCTTAAAACCGCCCGCCTCCGTGATCAGATCATGGTAGTTCATCCCGATGCGAACATAGAAATTCCGCGGATCATTGACCGCGTCGCCCGTGACCGTGACGATCCTGTTCATCAGGGGCTTTCCCTCCGCGACCGCATGGTACACAGCCACGATGGTATCCACGTTGTCCACCACGCAGCCGGCGTCTGCCGGGAGCATGGAGGAGTTGATCTCCCTTCCTGTCGTCGCATAGATCAGCTGTCTCTCCGCACCCTGCGGGTACTTTGTCTTAAGCGCCATCACTGTTATCCTGCTCTCCTGCGCTGTCAGCCGCGTGAGCAGTTCGATACAGTCCTGCTTGTTGTCCTCCACCGCCAGGATCCCCTGCGCCTTGCCAAACAGGCGGAGGATGATCTTCATACCGTCGATCAGCTTCTGCGGTTCCTCGAGCATCCTGCGGTAATCCGAGGTCAGATAGGGCTCGCACTCCGCACAGTTTGCGATCACATACTCGATCTCATCCGGCTCCTTGGGCGAGAGCTTCACATGCGTCGGAAACCCTGCGCCGCCCATACCGACCACGCCGGCCTCCCTGATCAGATCCAGGATCTCTTTTTTATTCAATTTTTCCGGATCATGTGGAATATATTCAACTTCATCGAAGAGTCCGTCATTGTCGATGATAACAGAGTTGACCATATCTCCCGTGACGACACGCCGGGGTTCTATGGACTTTACTGTGCCGGACACTGTCGCATAGATCGGGGCAGATACGAATCCTCCCGCCTCCGCTATTTTTTGTCCGACAAGTACCTTGTCGCCCTTTTTCACCACTGGAACTGCCGGCGCGCCGATATGCTGGCTGAGCGGATACACCATCTCACCCTTCGGCACGATGGTCTTCATGGGTTTATCCTTTGACAGATCCTTACCATCATAAGGATGTACGCCGCCTCGAAATGTAAGTTTTGCCATCTTATCGCTCCTTCTTTCCTTTTTGATTTTGATGATTCCTGCAAACAGTTTTGTCACCAAATATTCTTATGTCCATTATACTATTTTTTTGCTGAAATTTCACTAATTTTTTTTCTTTTGTGTTCAGCCGGAATGTTTCGTGTTGGCTCCCTGTTCATCCTGAATCCGGTTCAGGCAAAAACAAATCTTTGACACGGCGTTGTGCATATGGTAAGTTATAATTATATGAAATGATGGAAAGGACAGTGATATCAAATCATGAAATGCGTTCAGAAAAAACTGGGAACCCTATCTCCGAAATACCCGATCGAAAACTTCTGTGTTCCAGACCAGACACTGTTTATCGATATAGAGACCACCGGATTGTATGTGCGCAGCTCCAGTCTCTATCTGATCGGATGCGCCTATCTTGACGGGGGTGCGGACAAGCCCGCCTGCTGGCAGACCATACAGTGGCTTGCGACCAACTATGAAGACGAGGCCAATGTACTGGATGCATTTGTCACATTTGCCAGGCCATACCGCTATCTGATCCATTTTAACGGCAATCAGTTTGACATCCCCTACCTGCAGAACAAAATGCAGCAGTACAATATTCATTTCAATTTTGACGACTTTGAGGGGATCGATATCTACAGGCGGCTGTCGCCCTACAGGACCTTCCTGAAGCTTCCAAACTGCAAACAGAAGACCATCGAAAATTTTGTCACTGCCACGACGCGGGAGGACCAGTACACAGGCGGTGAACTGATCGACATTTATCACGAATACGTCCTGAACCACGACGAGGAAAAAGAACACTTTATGCTGCTCCACAATGAGGAGGATGTCAGGGGAATGCTCGAGATCGTTGCAGCACTCGCGATACCCGACCTGTTCCACCTCCCGGTCAAAGTCACAAAGGTTCAGGCAAACTACTACAATGATGTAGATCAGAAACAGTGTTCAGAGATCATCATGAACCTGAAACTTCCCACCCCTCTCCCCACAGAAATTTCCTACGGTGCAAACGGCTGTTACTTCACGGGAAGCAGCTCAGAAGGGAAACTCTGCGTTCCGATCTACGAGGGCGAACTGAAATATTTTTATTCCAACTACAGAGACTATTACTATCTTCCAAAAGAAGATATTGCGATCCACAGATCGGTGGCTTCCTTTGTAGATAAAAACTACCGCAAACAGGCATCTGCCAGGAACTGTTACACACGTAAAATATCCTCTTACCTTCCCCAGTGGGATGTTCTTTTTACTCCATTCTTCAAGAAGGACTATGATGATAAAAACCTATTCTTTGAACTGACAGACGAACTAAAAACACAGCGCGAAGCATTTAATCTGTACGCACATCACGTATTTGAAATGATGATGAGTAAAAACAGTAAAACCGACTAATCTCCATTAGTCGGTTTTACTGACAATCACTTATTTTTAATGTAGAAGAAAGAATTTTTTCTTTCATAATTGATCTCTTTATAATTCATGATCTGCTCTGTGCTCCCTATGAACAAGATCCCCTCGGGTTTCAGGGAAGTATTGAACTTGCGGAAGACTGCATCCTTTGCCTCCTCAGTAAAATAGATCAATACATTTCTGCACACGATCAGGTCACACCTGTCTGGATATGTATCCTTCAGCAGATTATGCTGCTTGAACTGTACTCTCGCCTTGATATCATTGGAAATCTGATAAGACGGTCCCACTTTTGTGAAATACTTCTTTTTCAGATCATCCGGCACGGCAGCGATGCTCTTCTCATTGTACAATCCTACCTTTGCCTTCTCGATAACCTGCTTGTCAATATCAGTCGCTATGATATTGATCTGATTCAGTGGAATATGTTTCGAGAACGCCATGACAAGTGAATACGGCTCATCACCTGTCGAACACGCAGCGCTCCACACTTTCAGGTTCTTGCCGAACCTCCCGATCAGCTCAGGTATGATCTCCTTATCCAACAGTCTCCACTGTTAAGGGTTTCTATAAAATTCTGATACATTGAAC
>VSNO01000209.1 GCA_009774375.1 Lachnospiraceae bacterium | reverse complement strand
AGAGAGTACTAATGTATACGATGACAGTTTGCGCACTGACATATACACTTTAAACAGGTTGTATATTGAAGAAGATAATACATTGGATATAGAAAAGATTTCTCAGTTAAAAACAAATCAAATTCATGTGGAATCTGAATTCTTTATCTTAAGGAAACCAGTTAAGGGATATTCGAGATGTACGTTTTTGAAAAAAAGAGTGAGGGGATTCTGGCAAAAAGTTATGAAATTGCCGATAAGAATTCAGCGTCATATTGACCGGCAGAAATATAGAAAGGGATTTTATTGCAGACGGATCCATGTATTGAATGCAAAAGAGACCATACAGGCTTTGAAACACAGAGAATTCAGCTTTGTGCGCTTTGGAGAGGGCGAGATTGCATTAATGTGTGGTGAGGGGATACCTTTTCAGGGCTATGATGAACGTTTGGCACAAAGATTGAGGGATCTGTTGCAGACAAATGTGGATGGTCTGCGTGTGGGGATACCATATTATTATATGCATCCAGTGAAAAGTCTGAATGAATATGCGATGCAGAGGGCTTTGGCTGTTGCCGTGCAAAGAAAGTTTTTGATGCGCATGTGCAGTAAGGATGTACAGTATCTTGATGCCTGTGCGATGATTGCATATCAGACATATTCGAAGTATGATCTTAAAAGTCATTATAATTGTATACAATCGCTTTTATCAGGGCGGAATGTGACTGTTGTATGCGGAGAAGGAATACTGGAGGATCTTCAATATAAGGCACTTGATGTATGCAAAACAGTTGAGTACGTTTATGGGTTGGGAATGAATGCTTTTTCAGAATATGACGCACTGCTGGATAGAGTACTGAAAGTAGATAAAGACAGACTGGTACTTGTGGTAATGGGACCTACGGCTAAGATTTTGGTGTATGATCTGTATATGGCAGGATATATGGCATGGGATATGGGACATTATTTCAAAGATTATGATGCATATATGAAGAAAAAGCCAAGGACAATGGCAGAGACCACGCGTTTTTATAAACCCGATTGAGAAGGAGGAAATACTGTATAGGGCATGAAGGCTGTAGAGATACTCAAAACATATTTTGGCTACGATTCATTCAGGGACGGACAGGAGGAGATCATCCAGTCCATCCTGTCGGGGGAGGATGCGCTGGCGATCATGCCGACGGGGGCCGGCAAGTCAGTCTGCTACCAGGTGCCGGCACTGTTGCTGCCCGGCATCACGCTGGTGGTGTCACCGCTGATCTCCCTGATGCAGGATCAGGTAAAATCACTGAACGAAGCGGGGATCCATGCCGCGTTTATCAATTCATCGCTGACCGAGACACAGATCACAAAGGCGATGCGGTTTGCCATGGAGGGCAGGTACAAGATCATCTATGTTGCGCCGGAGAGGCTTGAGAGCGCCGTTTTCGCGCAGTTTGCGAGAACCGGAAGGATCTCCATGGTGACAGTTGACGAGGCGCACTGCATATCACAGTGGGGACAGGACTTCAGACCCAGTTATCTCAAGATCGTGGATTTTATAGACCGGCTGCCGGACAGGCCGGTAGTGAGCGCCTTTACCGCGACGGCCACCAGGGAAGTCCGGACAGATATCGAGTGTATCCTGAAGCTTCGGCATCCGCAGGTCGTCGTCACGGGTTTTGACAGGGAAAACCTGTATTACAGTGTGGAACATATCGCTGGAAAGCGCAAGGATGATTTCGTTGTCGATTACATAGGAAAGCACGCGGACGAAAGCGGGATCGTATACTGTGCCACGCGCAAAAATGTGGATAACCTGTATGGCAGGCTGGCGCAGAGAGGCCTCTCAGTGACGCGTTACCATGCGGGGATCGACAATGAGACGCGCAAGAAGAACCAGGATGATTTCATCTATGACAGGGCACAGATCGTCATCGCGACCAATGCGTTTGGGATGGGGATCGACAAGTCCAATGTGAGGTATGTGATCCACTACAACATGCCGCAGAGCATGGAAAACTATTATCAGGAGGCAGGGCGTGCGGGGCGCGACGGTGAGAGCGCGCAGTGCATCCTGCTGTTTTCCGCGCAGGATGTGATGATCAACAGATTTCTTCTGGGGAAGAAGGAATTTGAAGGGATGAGTGCGGATGATGTCGATCTGGTGAGGCAGAGAGACTACCACCGGTTACAGGTCATGGAGGGCTACTGCAGGACCACGGCATGTCTCAGGAATTATATCCTGGAATACTTTGGCGAGAGAGCAGTCACGCCCTGTGACAACTGTGGAAACTGCCACCGGGAATATGACGAGCAGGATATGACAGCGGACGCGAAATGGGTGGTCAACTGTATCGCCGAGATGAGAGGGCGGTATGGGCTGAACATTGTGGTGGGAACCCTGATGGGCGCAAGCCGTGCCAGACTCCGGGAGATCGGCGCCGATGCGTATAGATCCTACGGTGCTCTGGCAAGCAGGAGTGAGGCGGATATCCGCCTGCTGGTCGATCAGATGTTGTCGGAGGGCTATATCGTCCAGACCGGAGGGGAGTACAGCGTGCTCCAGATGGGGGATATCCACGGGTTAAAGGACGAAAATACCCATGTGATCGTCAGAAGGGCGCAGGAGCGGGAGGAGGCAGCAAACAGAAAGGCAAAACGCACGGATTCGCTCACAAGTGCAGGGTACGGTCTGTTTGACAGGCTCCGCCAGCTGCGCACAGTCATCGCAAAGGAGGAGGCGCTGCCGCCCTATATCATTTTCAGCGACAAGACCCTGATCGATATGTGTGCCAGGGTGCCTGGGAATCGGGCGGAGATGCTGATGGTATCCGGCGTCGGTGAGAATAAGTACAACAAGTACGGGGAACGGTTTCTCGCTGAGATCGCCGCGTATGCGGCCCGGAATCCCGGGGCAGTCTTCAGCGAGCAGATCATCGAAGAGGAATCTGCGGTACCTGTTGTCAGAAAGGGGCGCAAGGAGGCCTTTTATCTCAACCGGGAGGACACGGACCGCTTTCCGTATGCGGAGTATTGTTACATCAGCGAGATCAAGGACCGGCTGAACCAGATCACGAGTGCGCCAAATGTAAAAAAAGTTACGATCGGTGTCATCTGGGAGTATCTGGTGAGCGCAGGGCTGACCATCGAGCAGGAGGGGCAGGATGGCTACACGAAGGTTCAGACAGAACAGGGCATGCAGCTGGGGATCAGGACGATCGACAAGGTCAGCCAGGGCGGTCATGCATACCAGCTGCTGGTGTATCCGGAGGCTGTCCAGAGGATGGTCGTGGAGCATTTTGTGGGATCAGGAGACGGGAATCTGTGAGAAAAGGAGCAGGATGTATGAGATATACATGGATTGATGATTATCTGCTGGCAAAACGCGGCGTGACGAAAGACCACAAGAAAGAGTGGAACTGGATCCGCTATCAGATCGGCGGCAAACTGTTTGCGGCGGTCTGTCTGAATGAGGAGGATGAACCTTATTATATCACACTGAAGCTGGAGCCGGAGGAAGGGGACTTCCTGCGGAAGCAGTATGAGGACATCGTTCCCGGTTACTACATGAACAAGGTACACTGGAATTCCGTGAGACCGGACGGGGCAGTGCCGGACGATCTGTTAAAGGATCTGCTGGATAAATCTTACCAGCTGGTGCTCGGCGGACTCAGCAAAAAGAAGCAGCAGGAGATCCTGGATCCGTTGCGGGAGCAGAGCGGGCAGTGACACTGTGACAGGTGATATTGCAGGATGTCGGGAAGGGGGGATATCGGATCATGAGTGTTGTGTGTCTGGGAATCGAAGTGATCGGTATCGGAACGATCATTTTTGCATTGATGCTCCTGCTCAGGGGGGACGGCTCGAGGGAGCAGAAGCTCATGCAGTATTTTCTGATCGGCTCGCTGGTTCAGAATGTGGGATATCTGCTAGAACTGACTGCGCCCACGCCGGAGGCAGCGCTTGTGGCAGTCAAGTTTCAGTATCTGGGATCGCTGACTATTCCGGTCAGCTACTGCTATTTTATATTCAGCTACTGTTGTGAAAAAACACCGAAAAGTGTTTTAAGAGTTTTAAAAGCAGTTGATGTTCTTATTTTAGTTCTTGTTTTCACATGTGATCTGCATAAATTATATTACCGGAATATAGAATGGGTGGAAAATGTAAACAGATACGGCGGTTATCTGAGGATGGATTATGGACCAGGGTATTGGATCTTTATGCTGTGCGGGACGGCGGTTCCGTATGTCATGTCCCTGTATGCCCTGATCCATGTCTGTGTCGAAAAGCCGGAGTACGCTGCGGACAGGCGGTGTAAGCTGATCCTGGGGATCTCGTTTCTTCCGGTAATAGCGCTAGGCTCGTACTCCATGAAGCTGATACAGGTATATGATCCGACACCGGTCGTTCTGGGACTTGTGCTCGCAGGGGTGGTGATACTGATCTGGATCGGGAAGGTGTACGACTTTAGCAGCCTGGCTTTCGGTATCCTGCTGAACAGTATGGGTGACGGTGTGATCGCGCTGGACGAACAGCGGCAGATCACCAATTTCAATCCGGCGGCGGCAGGGATCTTTCCGGATCTGGACAGCCGTGCCATCGGAAAAACGACTGAGTGTCTGAGGGGATTTCCCAAGGACAGCCTGGAGGAGGGGACGAAGAAGGAATTCTGCCTTAATGACTGTTTTTATCAGGGACATGTGGAACCGATCCTGGACCAGTTTGGGAAGAACAAAGGTTATGTCGTTCTGATCTACGATGTGACAGAGACGAGAAATTACATAGAGGAGATCAAGCAGGTGCGGGAACAGGCAGAGCAGGCCAATTACGCCAAGAGCGCGTTTCTTGCCAATATGTCCCATGAGATCCGGACACCGATGAATGCGATCGTGGGCCTGAGTGACATTATCATGGAGGAGAGCAGGGGGCGCAAGGTGTACGAGTACGCCTGTGATATCAAGTCCGCCTCGCGAAATCTGCTGACGCTGATCAATGATATCCTGGATCTGTCGAAGGTGGAGGCGGGCAGGATGGAGCTGGTCCTGTCAGAATATCATGTGAGATCGCTCGCGGACGAGGTCCTGAATATGATGGATGTGATGGCGTCACAGCGGGGGCTTGCGCTGAAAAGGGAGTTTGACATGGCAATGCCGAGCCGTTATCTGGGGGATGAGGGCAGGATCAAACAGATCCTGATCAATCTGCTGAACAACGCGCTGAAATTCACGAAACAGGGGTATGTGAAGCTGTCTGTCAGCGCCGGACAGGGACAGACGCAGGATACGCAGCTGCTGACATTCCGGGTCGAGGATACAGGGTGCGGCATCCGGGAGGAGGATCTGGAGCGGATCTTTGACAATTTCAGGCAGGTGGACTCTAAGCGGAACCGCACGGTGGAGGGAACCGGGCTCGGGCTTTCGATCACGAAGCGTCTGGTGGGGCTGATGCAGGGGACGATCACGGTGGAGAGCGTGTACGGTGAAGGCACTGTATTTACTGTGAAGATCCCGCAGAAGGTTGTGGACAGCAGACCGCTGTCTGAGCATCCGGAAGTGGAAGTGAGGAAGGAGGAGAAGCTGGAGCCGTTTCTCGTCGAGGACTGCAAAGTGCTGGTGGTAGATGACAATGCAGTCAACAGGAAGATCGCGAGGATCTTTCTGCAGTCATATGGTCTGGAGATCACGGAGGCGGACAGCGGTGCGGCGGCGGTCGGGCTTGTGCGCCAGACGCGCTATGATATCATTTTCATGGATCACATGATGCCGGAGATGGATGGGATCGAGGCGGTGCGGATCATCCGCAGCGAGTGCGGGGAAAATGGGAGGCTGCCTGTGATCATAGCATTGTCAGCGAATGCCATGGAGGGCGTCGGGGAGACTTTTTTGAAAAACGGTTTTCAGGATTTTGTCGCAAAGCCGCTGGACAGGAGACCGCTGCATGAGGCCCTGCTGAGATGGATCCCGGAAGAAAAGATCACAAAAAGCGGGGCGTGGCTGGATATCTGGAAAGTTGATGACAGCAGAAATACAGCGTTTGAGAAGATCATCATTGAGGGGATCGACATGGACGAGGTAGTCAGGCATTATTCCGGCAGCGTTGAGGATTATCTGGAACTGCTGAGTCTGTACTGCCTGGACGGGAAGCGCAAGCTCTCCGTGCTGCGTGAGCTGTGGGAAAAACGGGATTACAGGAGCTACGGCATAGAAGTGCATGGGCTCAAGAGCGCGTCTGCCAATGTGGGCGCCATGGGCGTCTCGACACATGCCCGTGAGCATGAAAAGGCGGTGGACAGGGGGGATGAGGCGTTTGTCGACAAGCATGTATGCCAGCTGCTGGCGGAGTACGAAGCATAGATCAGCCATATTTCCGGTTTCCTTGCAGACAGCCGGCAGTCCGGGAATGAAAACAGGAAGGCGCGCCAGATCACGCCGGAAGACCTGGCGCGGGAGATCGGGGAGGCATTGGAGAATCTGGAGAATTTCCGCGCGAAAGAGTGCGCCCGCAGGGTTGAGGCACTGCTGGAATGCCAGCTGAAACCTGAGATCGAGGCGCAGCTGACAGAGATTCAGGGGCTTTTGAAACTGTATGAGGA
>VSNO01000208.1 GCA_009774375.1 Lachnospiraceae bacterium | reverse complement strand
GTTTAATATAATATCTTCTTGTAACAGATAAAACAATGGCTTCTTGAATCTATTGTCTGAAACAATGGAACGCAGGCCGGACGGCATTGGCGAAGGAGGGTAAAAGCACCGGGTAGATGACAGCAGGCCGGAACATGACGGACAATCATAAATAAGTTGAAAAAACAAAAGATGTGCTATACTAAGAAGCAAGGAGAAACTTTTGAGGAACATGGAATCTCGCTTGAAAACCCATTCAAGGGGATATACTATGTAAAAAACGGCGTTCTGTTTCCGACACAGATCAATAGCAGTTCTGATACTGCACAGGTAATTCCGTTCTTCCGTATGATATCTTCTATCTCTTAAAAACAGCAATTTCCATATAAAATTGAACCCATAAAATCGTGTGTTTACCGTGGGAAGAGATGCAAAAAATATTGTGATACTTATTATGTTGTGATATAATGTTAAGTAGCGAACAGGCAAGAAATTATAGATAGTTGGTGTTAACAATGTTTTTAATGTTAAAGAATACACAAGTATTATATTTTAATCTGCCGGACTTTACGGTGGAGGTGCTGAGGGAGGATCTGCTGCCCTATTTTCTCAGATCCAATATCAGGAGAGCTTCCGAGACGAAAGCGCTTGATATGAAAGATATCATGTACAATGTACAGACAGTGAAGAGCTACCTGAGCAGCAGGATGCTGTCGCTGTCGCGGGACAATGCCAAGAAGATCTATGCCGCCTTTCAGATCCCGCAGGTGGACTCGATCGATAACCGGGTGAATATCTGCATCAAGTGCAGAGGCGTATCGATCCAGGATAGTTACTGGATCCAGGAAGAGAATGAATCTGACACATGGGAATCGATCAATATCAGGCAGAATAAGCTAAAGGATATTATCGACCTGTCTTTAGGGGGCTTCAGCCCTACGATCACGACGAGTATCATCTGCCCTGAGCTGACGACGAAAGGACTGTTTCGAAAAGGCTGGGTGCGTATGGGTGATTCTCTGTATCTATTGAAATCAGACAAGACCAAAGATTGTGTGAACACCAAGATGGAAGTGCTGGCTTCAGAAATCCTTGAATGCTTTGAAAATAAAATTGACAGTGTTACATATGTCAGCGATATGAAAAATATGCTGGACGGCGAGGGACAGGTATCCATATGCAAAAATTTTGTGGGTGAAGAGTATTCTTTTGTCGAGGCGTGGGAAGTCATGGATTATTGCAGGCGCCTCAATATAAATTACAGGGAATACTGCATGAAGCATTGGGGAGCGGAGTTCGCCGGCATTCCGGTGCTGGATTACATCATTGTAAATACGGACAGACATACACAAAATTATGGATTCATGATGAACAATGACACAGGCAGGATCGAGCGGCTGGCGCCGCTGTTTGACTTTAACTGTGCGCTTGTGGCTGATTATTTTGCGCATGATGCGAGGGACACGCTGAGCCAGATGTTCAACACCGCTGAGACGCTGCGGGAGCTGGCGTATCAGTACAAAGAGTATACCAACATTACTTTCAATGAGGACAGGTTTATGCAGGTCGTCGGGAGGAATGGGGAGTACAGACATATTTTTGAAAAGGTATATGAGCGGATACAGGAATTGGGGCTTGCGTGAGGTCAGACCACTATGATATACTTAGACCTTGAAAGCATTATTTATATATAGAAATAAGAGGAGAAAGTGAAATGGATTTATTTTACAGAAGCACGAGGAGCAAGGGTGAGGCAGTCACGGCATCCCAGGCGATCCTGAGGGGGCTTGCGGATGACGGCGGATTATATGTTCCGGAGTCTGTTCCGGGTCTGGATAAAAGTCTTGAGGAATTGTCCCGGATGACATATCAGGAGACCGCATACGAGGTGATGAAGCTGTTTTTTACAGATTTTACGGAGGCGGAGCTCAGGGAGTGTATCAATAAGGCGTATGACAGCAAATTTGACACGGATGTGATCGCGCCTCTTGTGGAGGCGGACGGAACCTGGTATCTGGAGCTGTTTCACGGCGCTACGATCGCATTTAAGGATATGGCACTCTCCATTCTCCCGCATCTGCTGACCACGTCGGCAAAGAAAAATCAGGTGGAGAACGAGATCGTGATCCTCACGGCGACCAGCGGTGATACGGGGAAGGCGGCGCTTGCGGGCTTTGCGGACGTGAAGGGTACCAGGATCATCGTATTTTATCCGAAAAACGGAGTCAGCCCGATCCAGGAAAAGCAGATGGTCACCCAGAAGGGGGGCAATACTTTTGTGGTGGGCATCACAGGTAATTTTGATGATGCACAGAACGGGGTGAAGCAGCTGTTTGGGGACCGGGAGCTGGCGGAAACTATGGCTAAGGCGGGATTTCAGTTCTCCTCCGCGAATTCTATTAATATAGGAAGACTGGTGCCGCAGGTGGTGTATTATGTGTATGCCTATGCGCAGCTCTTAAAAGAAGGCAAGGTCGAAAAGGGTGAAAAGATCAATGTAGTCGTGCCTACGGGGAACTTTGGCAATATCCTTGCCGCGTATTTTGCCAGGAATATGGGGATTCCCATCGCGAAGCTGATCTGTGCCTCCAATGAGAATAAGGTACTCTGCGACTTCTTTGAGACCGGCATCTATGACAGGAACAGGGAGTTTGTGCTCACCAGTTCTCCCTCCATGGATATCCTGATCTCGAGCAATCTCGAGCGGTTGATCTATCTGACAACAGGCCGGGACGCGGAGAAGAACGCTGCATTTATGAAAGCTTTGTCTGAGACGGGCAAATATGAGATCACTGATGACATGAGAGCGCAGATGAAGGATTTCTACGGGAATTATGCGTCCGAGCAGGAGACAGCCGACATGATCAGGACGCTCTACGAGAAGACTGGATATGTGATCGATACGCATACTGCGGTTGCCGCGGCAGTGTGCGGCAAATATAAAAAAGAGACCGGAGATAACACGAAGGTAGTGCTGGCATCGACAGCAAGTCCGTTCAAGTTTACCAGAAGCGTGATGAATGCGATCGACAGGAAATACGATGCGATGGGTGATTTTGAGCTTGTCGACGAGCTCTCGAAGCTTGCAAATGTCAAAGTCCCGGGTGCGATCGAGGAGATCCGCACAGCGCCGGTGCTTCATGATACGGTTTGTGACAAGGCAGAGATGAAGTCGGTTGTGATGAAGTTCCTTGGTATTTAAAACAGGGGGAGCAGGGAAAGCCTTCCCTGCTCGATCGGAAACTCCTGATTCTGAGTTGCATGGGATATGCGACGAAGTCGGGAGTTTCTATGTTCAGGCGTTTTTATGTTCAGGAGCTTCTATGTATAGGGTATAGGCGTTTTTATGTATAGAAGTTTTTATGTTCAGGCGTTTAGGCGCAATGTAGTTATTTAGTCTGGATCAATGAATGAAGGAAGGGGTACAGATGAGTTTTGGAATGATACTGGATCTGCTCATCATGGCGTGCGGCGTCTATATGGTCTACTGGGCGGTACAGATGAGATCGACGAACGAGATTCCGGCGATGCTCGTGGGCAAGGGTTTTCCTGTCAGCAGGGCAAAGGACCCGGAGGGATTTATCAGGTATACGTTTCCGTTTACGTTTGCGACGGGAGCCATACTCTTTGCGGCGGGGCTTGTGGGGGCGCTCGGACTCTTTAGCACATACCCGCCGGCGGAGACGCTGATGCGGATCGCACTGGTCGCCGTGCTCATTGGCTATGGCATGATGCTGATGAAAGCACAGAAAAAATATCTGGTAGGGATAAAATAGGGGGGCTGCATGATGGAGGATAAGGAAATATTGAATCAGGAAAATGTGGATGAAAACGAGTTTACAGACAGGCAGATCCTGCGGCGTATCGACCACACCCAGCTAAAGCCGTATGCCACCTGGAGCGACATTGAGAAGCTCTGTGATGAGGCGATCAAGTACCGGACGGCTTCCGTATGTATCCCGCCCGTGTATGTCAAGCAGGTTCATAACGCCTACGGGGACAAGGTCAACATCTGCACGGTGGTGGGATTTCCGCTTGGCTACAGCACGACGGCTGCGAAGGTGACCGAGGTGGAGCAGGCGCTTGCTGACGGCTGCAATGAGATTGATATGGTGGTGAATATCAGCGATGTGAAGAACGGGAATTATGTCAGAGTGGAAGAGGAGATCCGTGCTGTAAAAAGGGTGTGCGGGGAGCATCTCCTCAAGGTGATCATCGAGACGTGTTATCTCTCTGAGGAGGAGAAGATCGCCATGTGCAAGGCCGTCACAAACGCGGGCGCTGATTACATAAAGACTTCAACCGGTTTCGGGACAGGCGGCGCGACGATCGAGGATATCCGCCTGTTTAAGAGATATATCGGACAGAACGTCAGGATAAAAGCCGCAGGCGGCGTGAAGACAAAGAAAGACCTGGTCCTGTTTCTGGCGGAAGGATGCGACCGGATCGGGACATCGTCGGCGGTAAGCATGCTGCAGGGAGAGCTGACACAGGGGTATTGAATTCAGGGACAGGGTACACAGACCTGTCAGGTTGGAGGATTAGCATGGGAACTATCGAAAAACAGAGAATCGCAGATTTGCGCAGGCTGCTACGGGAGGCAGGGATCGACTATTACATCGTGCCGACGGCAGACTATCACAATTCGGAGTACGTCAATGATCATTTTAAAATGAGGGAATTCCTGTCGGGTTTTACCGGTTCGGCGGGAACGCTCGTGGTGAGTGAAAAAGAGGCGGGGCTGTGGACGGACGGCAGATATTTTGTGCAGGCGGAGAGCGAACTGGAGGGGTCTGGCATCGTCCTGTATAAGATGCATGAGGAAAATGTTCCGACGATCAGGGAATATCTGGAAAAAAATGTGTCGGAAGGCCAGACGGTCGGCTTTGACGGCAGAGTGACAGACGCTTTTTTTGGAAAAGAGCTGGAAACGGCTTTTGAGGGAAAAGATGTGACACTGGTCTATGACAGGGATGTTGCGGAACAGCTCTGGCAGGACAGACCGGCGATGCCTGCGAGCGGGGTATGGGTGGTGTCTGAGGAAAGCTGCGGCATGAGTGTGGCAGAGAAGCTCGCCAGGGTGAGGGAGAAGATGGCGGAGGAAAATGCTGCTCATCTGCTGATCTCGAAGCTCGATGACATCATGTGGCTCTACAATATCCGTGCCAATGATGTGGAGTGCAACCCGGTAGCGCTCTCGTACACATTTATCTCAAATGAATGTGCAGTATTGTTCATCCAGTCTGAAGCGCTGACCGAAACGGTCAGAAATCATCTGGAAGGAAACAAGGTCATCTGTGCGGAGTACGGCACGGTCGCAGATCATCTCAGAAGCTGTGAGATCAATGGAAAAGTGTGGTGTTCCGGCGCAGACATCAGCTATATGCTCTACAAGCTGGTGCAGGGCCGCGCGGAACTGATAGACAAGAAGAATCCGACAGAGCTGATGAAGGCGGTCAAAAATCCTGTGGAGATGGGACATATCAGGGAGTGCTATCTCAGGGACAGCGCAGTGCTGACAAAGTTTCTCTTCTGGATGAAGGAAAATGCGGGGAAGACTGAGATGGACGAACTGAGTGTGGCGGCGAAGCTCGACGGCATGCGGGCTGAGATCCCTGGATTCCTGGATCTGTCCTTTCCTACGATCAGCGCCTACAAGTCCAACGCGGCGATGGCGCACTACAGTGCGACCGAGGAGCACTTCAGCAGGATCGGGGCGGACGGATTCTATCTGGTTGATTCGGGTGGCCAGTATGAGGGCGGTACGACCGATGTGACGAGGACGATCGCGCTCGGTGCCGTCACGGATGAGATGAAGCTGCATTTTACAAAAGTCGCATGTGCGATGCTCCGGCTGGCGGATGCAAAGTTTCTGTATGGATGTACAGGCAGGAATCTCGACATTGTGGCGCGTGAACCGCTGTGGGAGTGCGGGCTGGACTATAAGCATGGGACAGGCCACGGGATCGGTTATATACTGAATGTCCATGAGGGACCGCACAGCCTGAGATGGCAGTACAAGCCTGAGATGCCGGAGACAAAGCTGGAAGAGGGCATGATCGTCTCTGATGAACCCGGCATGTATGTACAGGACAGCCATGGTATCCGCACGGAGAACATCGTCGAGGTCGTGAAGGGGGACAGGAATGAGTACGGACAGTTTATGGGATTTCGTCATCTGACTTATGTTCCGATTGATCTGGATGCCATCGATACGCAGTACATGGAACCGTCCGATATCAGAAAACTGAACGCGTACCATGAAAGTGTTTACGCGAAACTTGCCCCATTTTTTGACGGGGCTGAGCTGGAAATGCTAAAAAAGGCGACACGGGCAGTCTGAAATGACTGAATTTGATAATAATATATAACTTTTTGCTGATTTATTGAAGAAGTTTATGTTAATTTTATTGACTTTTATCTTAGGTTTTGAGATAATTAGTTCATTAGGGTAAGCCCTTACACTGTGATCATAACCGTTTCAGACAGTGCAATTCGTCATGGCGGTTTGAAATAAAATTTATTATCTTAAGGAGGATCTTATATGTCAACGAAAGCGTATTATCCCATTTCCGAGATTGGTGCTGGAAAGGTAGGATTTTCTA
>VSNO01000207.1 GCA_009774375.1 Lachnospiraceae bacterium | reverse complement strand
TGTCTGCGCAACGGTAATCGCAAAACCGTTGTAGACGCCGATGCAGATGCCCAGGATCATAAAGTTGATCGAACCCGTTGAACCGACCGCCGCAAGCGCATCCACGCCGAGTTTTTTGCCGACGATGATCGAATCCACCATATTGTACATCTGCTGAAAGATCAAGCCGAACAAAAGCGGCAGCCCGAACTCCAGGATCAGCTTCATCGGTTTCCCGTCTGTCATGTCCTTTGTACCGTTCAGACTCCTGAAAATCTTTGCCCATATACCTTTCCTTTTTACCTTACTCATAGCGAATGCCTTTCTTTTAACACTTTACATATTTGTGAACCAATATGTATATTTTGGTATCGTCAATGCTTTCCAGCAGTATATTTTCCGCTTCGTTTATGAGACCGGCGTCAACCATTTTTTCAAATTTCGCTAATGCTTTGCCAGAGACCTCATATTTATTTTCTTCCGGCAGTTCAACAGACTTATATTGTTTTCCTAACATTAGAGAAAAAAGCATCCTTACCATCTCTTTGATGATACGCATGATGTAGTCTTTTTCGTCATTAAAATCCATAATTTGCCCTCCCACGAAGCCATTTCAGCCTTTCAATTTGTCGGACTTTCTCTGAGAAAGATTTCCGGCTTTAGCGGCTCGCTGCTTTTCTAACTCATTGTAGTCGCCAACTTTTAATAATGTTTCTTTTGATTCGTTATCCATATTCTCGCTTGGACTCACAAGTTTTCCTCCTTTCGCATACAGACTACCTTTTTCTGGTGCTGAAGAACACGACACAAAGCGAGAAATGCCGTTAATTTCGCAGTCCAGGGTTTCGCAAATCTTTGTCAGCGTTTCCATACTGATATGCTTTCCCTTTCCCATGTTGGCAATCATATTCGTGACTTACCGTTCCCAATTATAGCACTTATCTTGTCAAACCACAAATATTTCTTGACATCTGTAGCTGCTTTTGCGGTTGCAGCCATTAACGGCAGTACCATCCGCCGCAGTAAGGATGACAGCAAAGGAAATCGCCCGTCCCATGTGGTAAGTGCATGGGCCTGTGACACATCCCTTGTTTTAGAGCAGCTGCGGGTGGATTAAAAGCTTGCGTTTACCGTGAACTCAAACAGATTATCTATTGACACCATGTTCTCTAAGTTGTAATATTAAAACAATCTGTAGAAAAAGCATTCGCTGATGCGTATATACATAGGTAAAATAAAAAGTTACCTATGTATTTTTACAGAAAACCAAAAGGGGGAAAGATTTATGAAAAAAATATCAATTCTACTCATTTTTTTATTCAGTGTACAGCTATCCGGCTGTGCCAATAAGCAGCCGGATCCGCCTGTGCAGGAATTCTCTTTGACTGAAGAAAATGGTTTAAAGGAAAGTCAGACTACTGTTGAGGTTTTTCGCGATGAGACTGCAGTATCAGCCGCAGAACCTGAGAATCGTTCGGAATCCATAGATCGTGCCGACGGAGCAAAAACAGATCCTCCTTCTCAGCCAGAAGAAAATAACCCAGGAACCGGCAACGATTCCTATCGGGCTGCGACAGATATTTCCTCCGCCGAGGTAGAACAGTATGCAGCGCAAGTCAGGCAACAGTTTTTGACGCAGGATTGGTCCGCAATTTCTTCTGAGATTTCCTATCCGATCACAATATCCGGTATCACATATGAGAATGGCGAGGATTTTCTGAATGCATCAGACAGTTTCGGCAGCAATCTGAACGATGCCTTCCTGACGGCGGTCAAAGAGGAAGACTGTGTGGAAATGTTTTGCAATTATGAAGGAATTATGATCGGTGAGTCGGGACAAATCTGGATCGGTGAAGTTTTGAATGCCGATCTTTCTTCCCAGGGATTAAAAATAACTGCTATCAATGGTCTGTTGAATACGAATCCAGATGACATCACTGTAGATGCCGCGGTAAAAGTATATGATGGCGTTTACATTGAGGAAACAGGGCTTTATGATGCTGACCTTGAAGGGAAAACACTGACTTATTATTGCGTTCAAACCAGCAAGGTCACGAGGGATTCTTTTGATTTTCAAATTGTTGCCATACCAGTAGAAAACGGTACTATACAAGATGATCTATCAAATGTTTTCAGGGCCGGGACAGCATCCTTTATTGAAGATGGGAAAAAAGCAATTTGTCATAACGATACTGGGGATTTATATTTCCTGTTTGGAGATGACCAGATAGAACCCACATTGGGGAAGATGGAAATAGACGGGGCGAAGGAACTGGAGGGAAAAGTTTATATCAATAATTCAATTCCGGGACACGAAGCCGGATAACGCGCTCTGAAATTCAAAAGTTACCTTCATAGAAATTATTGATTTCCATGAAGGTAACTTTTATTTACATTCTGTGTCATTTCTGAATGTCAGATCATTTTGCCTTTGCTTTCAGCGCTGCATTTTTTGCCTGGATCTCGATCATCTTTTCCTTATCCAGCGGATAGAACTTCATCGCGATCAGGCTGGCGATCCACCCCAGAATAGGCATGCCTATAAACAGGAAGATCGTCACCCAGAAGATCCCCGAAGTCAGCGGGTCCTCCTGTGTCGGGAAGCGGTCCGCATAACCGATCAGCACGCAGAACCATCCCACGATCGTCGAAGCAAATGACGATATCACCTTGTCAAAAAAGCCAAACACGGTCCCCATCAGAGCGGGTGCATAATTGCCGGACTGATACAGCTCATAGTCGGCACAGTCGGCGATCATCGGCGTAGCCAGACCGACATTGATGGTGGCAAAGCCATAGACCAACGTGTACAGACCGATAAAGGCGATGGTCATAAAGCCGATGTGTTCCAGCGAGATCTGCGTCGGATCCCCAAAGATCAGCACTGCTCCCAGCAGCGCCGAGGATACGATGCTGCACCATGTAAACAGGACGGTCGCCCGCTTGGAAGAAAACCGCGCCGCGACACTGGTGCCGATGATGATCAGAACCATGCTGGGAACCAGCGTGATCATGGACATCCGGCTGAGCATCTTGTAGTTGCCGATGATGATGCCATACAGCATGATGCCAACCACGGAATTGCTTCTGACCTGGGTTGCCAGCTTGTCGGTGGACGCCGCCACGACCAGCATCTGAATGGCACGGTTGTTTTTGATGATATGGAAGATATCCTTAAATCCATAGCTTGCCTGATCACCCAGCCTGGCGTATGTCTCAGGGCGGTCCTTCTCAGAGATGCCGATCATCGCAAGGATCGTGAGCACCAGAGAGATCGGGCCAAACGTAAAGATCACTTCCCGGAACAGCTCGGCGGTAAAGCCCTGATACTTGTTGACCAGCGTGTCGGTGATATACATTGCCATGCCTGCAAACAGCAGCGCGTTGATGATACTGTCGATGCGGGCAAACATCGGGCGCTGCTTCGGGTCGTTGGTCAGCACGCTCTGGCCGCCCCTGGTGGCAGCGTTCTGGAAGGTGTAGCCAATGATGTAGATCAGGTAGATCACTGTCCAGTAGACCACCTTAAGAATCCCTTCCGGCATCAGATGCGTCGTGGTAAACATCAGTATGACGCTCACCAGCATGATGAGATTACCCAGCAGCATAAAGGGGCGGAATTTGCCGAATTTTCCATTCGTCTTGTCCACCAGAAATCCGACGATCGGATCCGTGACGCCGTCCCAGAACCGGGCGGCCATCATAATGTTGGAGACGAGCATCACGGCCAGACCTGCCACATTGCCCGCATAGAGGTTGACGAATCCCATCAGGGACAGATAGATATTGGAAGCTGTATTGTTAAATACGAAGAACAGCAGCTGCCAGGTCTTCGCACGATTGTACTGTTGTGCCAGCTGGTCCTGTCTGCTGTCCGACATAAAACGCAGGCCGGATAAAAATTTGCCGTTCTCTTTCCACGTCCGATGCGCTTTCCCCGCGTCCCCCTCGCTCACCGCCTCCACAAGGCGGTCTTCCAGCTGATAGCGGCGGTTCACCTCCTCGGCATCCGCATACCGCTCTGAAAATGTCAGGGAAGCATGGCGCCCCTGTGCTCCCGTCCGAACGGTTTCTACCGCCCGCGCGCCGCCTCCCAGATTTTCCGCCAGCACAAACGCCGTCCGCACGGCCAGCTCCTGCATGACTATGAGCAGCTTACAACGGTACGCTTTGTACATCGGCAGGGCGGATTCCGACGCACCCTGCCCAGCGAGCAAAAGCCTGGCGGCCTGCACGCTCCATCCCGTCTCCACATAAGGTCCCAGCAGCAGCCACTGTCCGCCAGCCTTAAACGCGGCCAGCCGCGTTCCCATCGGCTCCTCCAGGTCATAGATCCGATCCTCGGCACCCTTCTGGCAAAAAGCCCCAAGTCCCTGAGCCGTATATATATTCTGCAGTTGGGCGGAAAAACAATACTGGGCTTCAAACTGCCCCAGTGTATCCGGCTCACCGCGGTATACCGTCAATGCCATCCCCGTCAGCACCGGAATCAGAACGGCAGCGGACTCCAGAAAATCCATGCGCAGCACCTCCCATCAGTTAATATCCCGCAGCGCGATGCCCAGCAATGATCCCGCACAGGCTACATGGTATTCCGGTGCGTTCTCGCAGAAATACTTCATGGCATTGATCACTTTCGGACAATCCTGTACCTCGTCAAATATAATGAGCGTTTTTTCCGGCGTGATTTTCTGTCCGCCCGCCAGCATAAGATTCTGCAGGATCCGGTTCACATCCTTGGTCGTCTCAAAAAACTGTCTGTACTCCTCATTTTCATCAAAGTTAAAGTAGGCCGTATTTTCATAGTACTGCCTGCCAAACTCTTTTAAGATCCACGTCTTGCCCACCTGCCGGACACCTTTTAATATCAGCGGCTTCCGATAGGGAGAATTTTTCCATTTGAATAATTGTTTCATGATAAGTCGTTCCATATTGCCGGTTCCTCACACAATTATTAATATTTTTGTGAAAATAATCACATATTTATTATATTTCAGCGTCCTGCAAAATGCAACCTGTCATTGCCGGCAAATCATTTTAACGAGTTTCCGGCCGCATCACGTGAACTGCTCTTCAAGCTTCTCTCATACCCTAAATCCTGATTCCCACACGGCCTTCAGTCACCCGAAACTGCACCGGGGAGACTCCCTCGACCTGCTTAAATACCCGGCAGAAGTAATTGCAGTCCGGATAACCGACAAGCGACGCGACCTCCGCGATCGACAGATCATCAAAATGAAGCAGGGTCTTGGCCAGCACAATGCGGTTTTTCTTGATGTACTGTACTACCGTATATCCAGTTTCCTTCTTTAAGACCCGGTTCACATAGGCGTCCGAAAAGTGAAACGCGTCGGCGATCTGGCGCAGGGACAGTTCCTCCTTGATGTGGAAGATGATATAGTCCGTTATGCGGGACACGGTATCGCTGTACTGTATCCCGCTGTACTCCTTCGCATAATAACAGTACGCCTCGATGATCCTGTGGATGATCTTTTCCTCCCGCAGGTATTCGATCGGCGCATCCTCCAGCAGGATCCCGAAATGCGTCGAGACAATATGCAGATAGATGACCGGGATCTGCGAGGACAGGAGAGACACCCGCAGCGTGGAATTGACCAGCTGTCCGGCATAGCGCAGGCGCTTGTCCGGCTCGCGCGGAATCCTTGTGACAGCATCCTTATAGTCGTCCGGATCCATGGAAAAACTGTCCAGTACCTGCACAGCCTGCTCATAATTTCCCGCGGCAACATGCCGGATCAGTTTCTTCTCCAGCTCGTATCTCGTATAGACGGCATCGCTGTTGATGATCGCCTCCTGCTGTAACAGAGACGTGGATCAGCACGTACTATGATACCTCTGTGGTTACGGATAAGGCGTTCGATATTTTGGGAGATAAAATAACCAGATTATGCAGCAATGCCGATAAAGGTGTTATTCTGTTGGTGGATGAGGTGGATAAAAGCTCAGATAACCAAATCTTCCTGAACTTTCTTGGAATGCTGAGGAATAAGTACCTTGATATGCAGGAAGGACTTGATACTTCTTTTCACAATGTGATCCTTGCCGGCGTATACAATGTCAAAAATCTCCAGTTAAAGCTGCGTCCGGAGGAGGAAAGAAGATATGACAGTCCATGGAATATCGCAGCCGGAAAAATGCGGGAGCAGCATGCATTTGACTACGAAAACAATCAGTTTGTTGAAAACGGAGAACTTGACATGGAACAGGCATTACGGAAGTTCCAGGAGGTAATGAAAGCCGAGTTTCGAAGTGAAGACACACATTTTCTGGAGCGGCAGGGCAGATTATTATTCCTATGCTTCATGAAACCGATCATCAACGGCAGAGGAAACTATTATGTGGAGCCGGAAACCCGCGACAATACAAGGATGGACGTCGTGATCTCCTACGGCGGCCGTGAGTATATCGTGGAACTAAAGATCTGGCGCGGCGAACAATACAGGCAAAAAGGATTAGATATGAAATACAGGTATAACTATTTTTGTGCAATCACACGAGACAAAATCATGGCCATGATTTTTGTGAAAAACAGTATGACGTCCGTCGGATCTGCTGCGATTTCTTAATGCATTCAGCAGACCGCAGACACGGCAAAAAGGAGTAAGATATGAAAGCAAATTAAAACAATCAAACTGTACCGC
>VSNO01000206.1 GCA_009774375.1 Lachnospiraceae bacterium | reverse complement strand
TACAATTGCTTATATTGGAAGATAGTATAGCACAACTTGGTATATTTTGTAAGTAGTTATTTATTAACAGTTCCTTAGAGGATTTTACCGGTGCTTATGGAGAGTTGACCTATGATGATCAGATTGGGACGATTGGCGGCGGAAATCATTTTCTGGAAGTGCAGCGGGTTGCTGAGATTTACGACGGTCAGACTGCGAATGCGTGGAAGCTGAAAAAAGGCGCGGTGGTGATTATGCTGCACACGGGTTCCCTGACGATCGGGCACCACAGCGGTCTGCTAAACCGCAAGATTTGTCAGGAGATTTATCCTGTCGGGCTGACGCACCCAGAGAATAAGATTTATTTGATTCCAGAAGCCTATGAAAAATTTAATGCATGGAACCGGTTCTGGTCTGTGTCTGGAAATGCTGCGAATTTTGCCTTTGCAAACCGCCTGTTTCTCGGCTTTATGATTCAGGACGTTTTTACACAGGTATTGGGCGCGTGCGATTTGGAGCTGCTCTATGATGCGCCGCACAATTATATCTGGAAAAAGCAGATCGGCGGCGAGAATTATTTTATTCATCGAAAAGGAGCCTGCTGTGCAGGCGGCTGTGAGGAAATGACAGGAACAGCGTATGCCTATTATGGTGAGCCGGTGATGATTCCGGGCTCTATGGGCAGTTCCAGTTATCTGCTGCGCGGGCTTGGCAATCCCGATGCACTTTGGAGTGCGAGCCACGGCGCCGGGCGGCAGAAATCCCGCGGGGAAGCGGTCAAAGGAAATGACGAGGCGTTTCGCCAGTTTATGGAGCATTTTCATGTGATTACGCCCATTGACCCGAACCGCACAGACTTGAGGGGCAGAGCAGATATTTTGAAAAAATGGGAAGAGTCTGTCCGGGCAGAGGCACCGTATGCATATAAAGATATTCATGAAGTGATAGCAGTGCATACTGCGCATGAGCTGGCGGCGCCTGTCGCGCGGATGGAACCGGTTTTTACGGTGAAAAGTTAAAAGGATTTAACATAATTTTCTGCTAATAATTGAATATTTTTATCAGTGGTATTTTCAATATGTAGTGCAATGCTTGTAATACGTTGTTTCATATCCCTTAGCTCGTCTTTTAGTGGTTGTAATTCAGACTGCAAAGATGATTTTATTTTAACGTCCAACAATTGACTAATTGCAAGTAAATCTTCATTTGATAGTGCCATTTGATACCACTTCTTTATTGTAAACAGTTTGTGTTTGTTGCTTTGTTGTAATGAGTATATCACATTTGCCAGCAGGGGCGAGATGACGTTTTTTCCTCTCCCTGCGGGTAACAGCAGACGCCGAAGGCGGCTTAAAAGGACCGGCGCAACTGCGCCGGTCCTTACGGGGGCTTGGGGGCGGAAGCCACCAACAAGCGAGCGCCGGTATATACCGGGGCATTGCTTGCCGCTACCTTATTTGGGTAGTACGTTTCGCTTCAAACTGGTATAGGCCAGCAGAATGTAAATCACATAAATCAAGAAGAAAATCCCCAGCGAAATTGTCACGATAATCCCCGGACTATTCATTCCAACCATAACTCCAGGCTCTGGAATTTGGGCGAAATGGAAGATGATCGGAGCAGCGATCAGCACCGGTGGAACGGCAGGCATCACATAATAAATCGCAAACTGATGGCCCAGGGCTTGGGCCATCTCCCGCTGGGCCATCCCCAGTTTTCTAAGCAGAGCAAATTGCCGCCGATAGCGATCTGTTTCGCTGAGCTGCTGGATGGTAAGGATAGTGGCGGCAGTCATGGTGAGTGCCAGCGCCAGATAAAACAGTGGAAATACCAGAAGTGCGGTCTGGACAGCCACTTGGGCATCCTCGTTGGCCTTTGTTAAAACCAAAGCATAGTTTGCAGGGTTTTCTTGCTTGTTGTATTCTATGACAGCTATATCAGTCATAGCGTCATACTGTGCCGCAGGCACTGGCTGAACCGTCTTAGCGGCATAGGCCAAATGATGAACTGCCAGTCCGTCCACCGCTTCGTCTGGAACGACCAGAATATATCCGTGCCCGTTCGCCACGCCAAAACCTTGAGAGAGATGTTCTGTGTAGACGCTTCCCGGAGATAATGTAATGTTTCCCAGTGTGACCGACTGGTCATAGTTCCGCAGTGGTTCCTCTAAATAAGTCATGCAGTGGATGAGATACCGGCCCGGCTCTGGCTCCACTGCCGGATAACCCGCGATGGCACGCAGGGCAGCGTAGTCGCTCCAGCGAAGAATGGAGTCCTGGTCGTAGTTGTAGTAATAATAAACTGTCTGGGATTCGATATAGTTCCGCACTGTGGGGCTGTCCGTGAGATAAACCTGATACAAAACCGATTGCTCCACCGGAATATGCTCCGCAATGTAACCCAGGTACGGGCTTGGGTCCTGATCCTCCCCTTCAATGGCAAAGTAAAGGTCAAAGCAGGCGTTCTCTACGGACCGGCCCCGGAAAATACCATTGAATACCAGTCCACTCCCCTCGGTTATGATCGTAGCTGTGAAAATCATGGAGATAATCGCCATGACAATACCCATAGTGGAAAGTTTGGCGGCAAGGGTACGGAAAATCAGCAAATTCTGCCCTTGATACTTTTGCGCCGGATGTCTGTCAAAGAAAGCGGGAACGCCAGATGCAAAGCTGAGGAAAAAACCAAACAGCGCAGCAATCAAGCATCCGGCGCCGATGATGCCGATTATCAATTCTCTGGACATGAGCAGTACGGTTCCAACCACGCCCAGCACAAGGGAAATAGCAAACACCCAACGGCGGCTTTTTCCTTTGTGGATCACGATACTTTCGTTTTGTTTTTCAAAGTAAACGAGATCATAGATTTTCATTTTTCGGATACGCTTTCGGCTTTTCCGAAGGGCGTGGAGGTAAATCAAGGCAAAATAAAGCAGAGTCAGCCCCGCCGCTGGCAAGGAGAGCGCCAATGTAAAATGATACGGCAGGCTGAACATGGCAAACAGGATTGCCCGTAGAATCTGGTAGAGTAATCCGCCCAGCACCAGCCCAAGTGCCAGGGCCGCACCGCCTACCGATAAATTTTCCAGAAAGAACAACCGGGCCACCTGTTTATTGGTCAGGCCAACCAGAATGTAGGTTCCCAGTTCCCGACTGCGGCGGGAGAGCATAAAACCAGTGGCGTAGCTCACCAGCCAGCCAAAGACGCACACCACCACAATACTGGCCAAGATGATCACCAAGGGCAAGGTATTCATTCCCTCAGAAAGCTGCTGGACTTCCTGGGAAAACACCAGCCCGTTAAAGGAATATAGCAGTGCAGCGGCCATCACAACTGTGATAAAGTACACCAAATAGTCACTTGCCTGCCTCCGGGCGTTTCGGAAGGACAGCTTAGATAACGTCACTGATGTCACCCCCCAGCGCGGCCAGCACGTCCAGGATTTCATGGTAGAACACTGGCCGCCCCCGTTCTCCCCGCAGCAGTTCATTGAACACCCGACCGTCCTTGAGAAACAACACCCGCTTCGCGTAGCTGGCACTGTAAGCATCGTGAGTAACCATGAGGATTGTCGCTCCCATGTCCTGATTCATGGTGAACATGATTTCCAGCAGGTTCTTGGACGCCTTAGAATCCAACGCCCCGGTTGGTTCATCAGCCAACAGGAGTGATTGCCCCGCCACCATTGCACGGGCGCAGGCGGCCCGCTGCTTCTGTCCGCCAGAAACCTGATAGGAGAACTTGGGCAGAATGTCGATAATCCCCAGCTTTTGGGCAACATCCCGCACCCGCTCTTGTACCGTTTTGGGGTCAGTATGGTTCAGCGAGAGGGCCAGCCCGATGTTTTCCTCAATCGTCAAAGTGTCCAGCAGGTTGAAATCCTGGAACACAAAGCCCAGCCGTTCCCGACGGAATTTTGCCAGTTCTTCCTCGGACAGATCGGCAATACTCACACCGTCCAGAAGAATTTTCCCAGCGCTGATGGTATCAATGGTGGAGATACAGTTGAGCAGGGTGGTCTTTCCGCTGCCCGATGCCCCCATGATAGCCAGAAACTCCCCGGCCTCCACATCAAAGCTCACCCGGTCCAGGGCCTTGGTGACATTGTTTTTACTTCCGTAATATTTTTCAATATTTTGTACCTGAAGCATAATCGAACCTCCTTTGCGTCCTATCATACACCGGATGCAAAGGAGGTGGTATCGAATTGATATTGATTTCCCTTACATTTTTGTAAGGTTCCCCTTTGCGGAAAATGTCAGCGTTACTGCTGTTCCTTCTCCCTCCTGCGAAGCAATGTGCAGCCCCAAGTCCAGAAATGACGCCAGTTTTTTGCACAGGTACAGTCCCATGCCAGTAGACCCGCCCCGGCTTCGCCCATTGCTGCCAGTAAATCCCCGGTCAAACACACGGGTCAGTTCATGGGCAGGGATGCCGATGCCGTTATCCCGAACGACAAGCTGAACCTGTTTCCCAAGAGGCTTCGCGGAAAGCGTGATAACCGGCTCTGTCCCCCGATAGCGAGAGGCGTTTTGGAGCAACTGCCCCAAGATGAACACCGCCCACTTCTCATCAGTATAGATGGTGCAGTCCAGTCCCTCCGTTTCTACCCGAACGCCGCTTTGAATCAGCAGGGAACGATGATTTTCAATCGCCTGGGCAGCAATTTTTCCTAAGTCCACCTGTCTAAGCAGGCAGTCTTGTTCCGGGTTCTCCGCACGGGCATAAAACAAGGCTCGTTCCACATGAGCCTCAATCTGCGCCAGTTCTGCCATAAGTTTTCGGCGGGTTTTTCCGTCCAATTCCCGGCAGATCAGCCGTGCGGCGGTGATCGGGGCTTTGATCTCATGTACCCACTGCTCCACATACTCCCGGTACTCGCGCTGAGCGGCCTGAGCATCGGATACCGCCCCCGTCATGGCTCGGCCTGCCCGCCGGGTCAGGTCAAAGAGATGGCGTTCATAAAGATTTTGGGGCGGCGAGACGCACTCCATGAACAGGTACTTTCGGTCCAGACTCTCCAATATATTTTCCAATTCGAGTAGACGGGTGCGTTGGCGGAAAAAATCGGCTGCTTGAACCGTCACGAAAACCAACAGCA
Source organism: Lachnospiraceae bacterium (assembly GCA_009774375.1). GTDB lineage: Bacteria > Bacillota > Clostridia > Lachnospirales > Lachnospiraceae > COE1. Next base: position 1,593 of record VSNO01000206.1, on the reverse strand, counting down.
GAGCCAGCAGCAAAAGCGCCAAAACCCCCGGCTGTGTCCCCGTGGCAAAAAGGAACAGTAGTGCCAGTCCGATGCAGACCAGCCAAAGGGCAATCCGGCCCAGCCGGTCAGATAAAAATTCCCGCAGGGTCATAGCTGATACCCCATTCCACGCCGGGTCTTGATGGCATTAGACAGGCCAGTTTCTGCCAGTTTCCCCCGCAGCCGGGTCATATTAACACTGAGGGTGTTATCATCAATATAAATCTGATTGTCCCATAACGCATCAATCAAATCAGCCCTGGAAACGATTTGCCCTGCATGGGCCATCAGACAAGCCAGTATTTGAAGTTCGTTTCGGGTCAACTCCGCAGTTTTTCCGTTGACCGACACAACTCCTTTTGTCAGGCTCAAACGCAGCTCTCCAGCCTCCAGAACATCAGCCGGTTCCGGCTCACCAAGGCTCCGGCGCAGAACCGCTTTGATTCTTGCCAACAGAACGGGGACACTGTATGGCTTTGTGATGTAATCATCCCCGCCTAGGCTCAACGCCCGCACCTCGTCCACACCGGCATCCCGGCTGGTAACAAAAATTATCGGTGCGGGAATAGCTTTCCGCAGAGCAGCGCATAAGGAAAAACCATCCCGCCCCGGCAGTCCAATATCTAAGAGAATCAAATCCGGGCGCTCCAAGACCGCCTGCCCCGGTATATCTGTAAAATTTGTAACCACCAGAGGCGTATATCCTTCGTTTTCCAGAAGCAGAGCCAATTCCTCCTGGATAGCGGTATCGTCCTCTATAACCATTATTTTTTGCATATTACCATTACCGCCCTGTCGTTTTCTCTATACTAACACGAACGGAATACACTTGTCCAGAAGTATCTGCCCTCATGAAAATCAAAAAATCTCACATTCCCCCTTGATAACATCTTTAGAAGGAATCTCTAATCAATGTAATATTTTTCGAGTATTTGAAAACTTTTTCCAGCTTCGATACAATATATATTTGCAGGGGCAAATCTTTGCAATTTGACATGTCAAATAAATCTACTTGAAAGAAGGAGGAGGATGGCTGCTATGAATCATGATGAATTTGAGCAGTTTGTCCTGAAGTTTGGAAAAGATATTCTGCGGTTCTGCCGGATGACAGCCGGAGATGCGGAAGATGGGGATGAACTGTATCAGGACACGATGCTCAGGCTGCTGGAAAAAAGAAAAAAACTGGATGCTGTGCAGAATACAAAGAGTTATGCTTTATCCACTTCAATTAACTTATGGAAAAATAAAAAGAGAAAATACGCAAACAGAATGAGGCTGGTACCGATTGACAGCATGGAAAGGATGTCAGATGAGGGTTATGAGATTCCAGATTATGGAAATGAATCTTTGCCGGAACATATTATTTTACAACAGAATGAAGCAGACATGATTCAGAAATTAGTGGCGTTGCTGCCGGAAAAATACAGAATGCCAATCTATTTGTATTATTCAGCAGATATGCAGATTAATGAGATTTCAGGGATTCTTGGACTCTCGGAAAGCACTGTCAAGAGCCGGATGCGTCGAGCCAAGAAAATGTTGAAAGAAAAATTGGAGGCGATAGGATATGAC